>NZ_QUIO01000006.1:0-143830 GCF_003480145.1 Ruminococcus sp. AM42-11
TTTTCTATGTTCTTGTTCTTATAAGTTCCTAGTAAGTAAACTATTTTATTTGATGTTTCAGGCTAAAAAATTTGCCCCATTTTACGCTAAAGTTTATTGCCCTCGAACAATTTTACATGCATTTCCTTTGCATTACCTTAAATAACTTGCGAAAAACAAGTAATATATTGCGTTTTTATCTTTAACAGATGTATAATACAGGTAAATTTATGCGTTTTATTGTAGTTCTCTATTTTTGAACATATGGAATTCTATACAGTCCACAGGATATGAAATTTTTTCTCGGGAGGTTTGGCATGCAGATCATAACCAATCAGTTTCAAAAAGAATTAAAACAGCACGGCAATGAACAGTTTCCATTCCTGGTCAGCTACCAGAAACTTTCAGAATATGAGTCTGGTTCCTTTATGTGGCACTGGCACCCGGAAATAGAGATTACTTATGTGCAAAAAGGCACTATGTGCTACAAGGTCAACCATATGGTTTACCACTTAAAAGAAGGAGATATTGTATTTAACAACTCCGGTGCCCTTCACTCTGGCACAATGGAAAATCAGAAGGACTGCGCTTATATTCCTGTAACCTTTGATTCCAGGCTGATTTATGGATTTTTCCAAAGCACTGTCAACAGCAAATATGTAGATCCTGTCATTCAGGATTCTATGCTCCCTGCCATCTGTATCGACCAGAGTGAGCCCTGGCACAAGCCTTTTCGCGAATATCTTCTCCGCATTATTGATCTGGATGAAAAGAAACCGGATTTTTATGAGCTGGACATTACCATCTGCCTGCAATCCATGTGGCGGCTTCTTCTGGAGCATATTACCTACGAACCCCAGGCTTCCAGGGAAAACTCTCTGGAATACGACCGAATCAAGAAGATTCTGTCCTACATAGAAGAAAATTATCAAAATAAGATCACCTTAAATGACATCGCCGGACACATCCACCTGTGTGAAAGCGAATGTACCCGGCTTTTTAAACGTCATATGAATACTACCTTGTTTGCCTTTTTGCAGGAATATCGGATCGAGCGCAGCCTGGAGTTTTTGCAGGATGACCAGCCTGTCAGCGCGGTAGCTGACAAGGCTGGATTTTCAGACCCCAATTATTATTCCAAAGTTTTTGCCAAAATAAAGGGATGCAGTCCCCGGGAATATCGAAATCATAGATTTTAAGTTGAACTGGTGGTTGCTAACTTATTTTCCAATTATTGCACTAATATCTGATATAATATGATCGGTGAACCGTCGGTGGGGATTCCGGATGCCCAGGCGGTTCCGGATTTAACCCTCTGTCTGTTAAAGCAGTACATTTCTTTAATACCGTAATTTACATAAGCAACATACCATATAAAAATTCCCATCCAGATAACAGGAAAATCTGAATGGGAATTTTTTATAGCATATTCTCTTTTTCTTCCGGATAAGCCACTCCCTCTGGAAGAGGATCCCACTCGTTCAGACCAAGCTCTGTTTGAATTTCGCCTGTTCCAATGTAAGCTTCGGGGTATCCTCCTGCAGATATTCCATCAACTCATCAATTCCCTCTCTGGTCACATTATTCACCATAAAAATGCGTTCACATCCAGCGTTGATCAGCCATTGTCTCACCATAGGGATATTGGCATATGGTGAATCAATTTTTGTGATAATGCCAATAAGAGGACGAAGGATAAAAGAGCGGCAGCTTGCACCAAACAGATTAAATGGCTCATCTGCAGCCTGCACAATTGCCACCACATCTGCCTCAAAGGAAAAACATGCAAGTCCTACACTGAATCTTTTTGACTCTGCATACTCCCCCGGAGAGTCAATGGTATCGTCATTGGAATTGGTATATTGTGTTTTTATATAATGAAGCTCCTCGCCTTTTAGTGCCTGCGTCAGTGAGGTCTTGCCGGCCTCACTTCTTCCCATCAAAAAAATTTTCTTCATCGAATTGTATTTCCCCTGTTTTCAATAAACCTTACTTGTAAAAATACAGCAGTGCAGTATTTTTACATTTGCATATCATAATATCGTATCCATAAGCTGCTATTCCCGCAGCCATAAGGTATCTGTCAGCTTCTGTGAACCGCACATGTTTTAAAGCCTAACTCTCTGTCAAAGAAACGTACGACCTCTTCCACAGCAGTCTGCACCTGGGACAATCCTCCTGTAATGATCAGAGAACCGCAAAAACGATCCATAAACCCGATCTGTACATCTGCACTCTTCATGGCAACATCTGCAGCTACCACAACCGCTTCCCAGGGAGTAAAACGGATCAGACCAATGGATTCTCCTGTGTGGTCTTCCCCCTCATGAACTCCAATATGCAGTCCCAGATTTTCATAAATACAAGATTGGGAAGGACTGATCACATGGGCAAGACAAACTTCCTTTCCCGGTACACGCACACGAGTCATACGAAGCTTCTTCCCCTTCAGATGTTCATAATCATCATGGAATAGCATTTCCAGCAGCTCTTCCTTCGTTATTCGCTCCATGCTTCTACTTCCTATCGTTTCGTAATATTGCAGACCACATATCCCAGAGAATCCCGGAAATAATTTACGATCTCAGTCATTGCAGACATTACATCAGAAATCTCTCCTGTAATGATCAAAGTCCCTGTAAACCGGTCTGCAAATCCAAGATAAACATTACCGCTCTTCACCGCAATATCAGAAGCGATAACTGCGGATTCCGGAGGTGTCATATTCATGATTCCAATTGCAGAGGAACGATAATCCAGCTGCGGATTCAACCCAAGCTTCTGATAAATGATCGGTGCCGGTCCTCCCATTACATGGGCAAAAGTAATCTCCTTACCAGCCACAGTCTCCTGCACGATTCTGATCTGTTCTCCATGTTCATTCGCCATTTATATGAATGCCTCTCTTTCAAAAAAATATCTTCACGTTATATTTGATTTTACCATTTATGAGAGCAAATAGCAAGCAAAACCAACATATCAGTCAAAATTCCTAAACATTTTTCGAGAAAAAGTGTGGTTTCTTGAACATTATGGCATTAAATGCCTTTAAAATAGTCAAAAATAAAATAGTGACAGATAATCCGCAGTGTGATAAAATAATTTTCGCTTCCAGAGTATGTAAAAAAATGCAATCTGCAAAATGTGCGTTATATTTTGTGGGAATGATTTTTCAAACAGACTCTGACACACTCTAATATGTAAGTAATTTAGTAACACTTTTTATTTACGATTTCTATATTTCTCAATAAGGAGTTTTTTATGGAAAAAGATATGACAAAAGGCCGGCCTTTGCCGGTAATCCTGAAATTTATGCTTCCTCTTATTATTGGAAACATTTTTCAGCAGCTCTATAATATGGCAGATACGATTATTGTAGGACGCTATGTAGGCGCGGATGCCCTTGCGGCAGTCGGATCCACCGGAACGATCATGTTTCTTACTGTGGGCTTCTCGCAGGGAATCACAGCTGGTTTCTCCGTACTCACCGCTCAGCGCTTCGGAGCCAAAGATACCGAAGGGGTAAAGATCAGTGTAGCTAACGGAATTCTTCTTTCCCTGATTTTTACCGTAATCATCAGTTCTTTAAGTTTGCTGGGCATGCGCCCTCTTCTGAAGCTGATGAACACACCTGACAACATTTTTCAGGATGCATATACCTACATTATGATCATCAGCGCCGGAATCATCGCCACTATTTTTTACAACCTGTTTTCCTCTTACCTGCGTGCAGTTGGAAACAGTAAGATTCCGCTGGTATTTCTTGTATTTTCCGCAGCTTTAAATGTAATTCTGGATCTGGTACTGATTATCAATTTTAAAATGGGCGTTGCCGGAGCAGCATGGGCAACCATTATTTCTCAGGGCGTTTCCGCAATACTCTGTTTGGTCTACATCTATATACGTATGCCTTCTCTTGCCCCAAACAGAAGACATTGGAGGCTTCACGGCCAGGAGAGCCGTAACCAGCTGGCTATGGGAATTCCTATGGCATTGCAGTTTGCAATTACAGCTTCCGGTACTATGGTCATGCAATCTGCCATCAATCTTTTCGGTTCCGATGCCGTTGCCTCTTTTACGGCAGCCAGCAAGGTGCAGAACCTGGTAACCCAGGGAATGATGGCTATGGGACAGACTATGGCGACATATAGTGGACAGAACTTCGGAAAGGGTGATATCAAGAGAATCCGCCAGGGTGTTAAAGCGTCTCTGGAAGCTTCTGTTGTATATGCTCTTGCAGCAGCCGTGCTGGTTTGTATTCTTCTGAAACCAGCTCTTGGACTTTTCTTCACTGGAAATGTGGATATGAACAGCATGCTTCCATGGGCAAAAACTTACATTTATATGAGTGTGATCTTTTACATTCCTTTAAGCAGTATTTTCGTATTCCGAAATACCATGCAGGGCTGCGGATATGGATTCCTGCCTATGATGGGTGGTGTTTCTGAATTGGTTGCACGTCTGGTTGTAGCAATGATTTCCATGGCGGTAGGAAGTTATGCACTTGCATGCTTCTGTGACCCGGCAGCGTGGGTTACAGCAGCAGTATTTACCGGTGTTTCCTATCTTTTTGTCATGAAAGATATCCGCAGGAAATACGAAAGACCGGAAACTGCTACTTCCGAAAAATAATCATTTCGGATGCGCATGGCAATCTTCTATGCGTTTCGTAAACGCCAAAAAACAAATCATATACTAAAAGGAGATGTTTCGATTATTTCGGACATCTCCTTTTATGGTTACCGGCCAGCTTTCTCCGGTAATTATTTTACAAAAGCTCACCTGCAAACAATAACATTTAATTGTCTAATGAAAATATATATTCCAATGGAAGCAAATGTATTTCCTCATATACTGCCTTTTTATCCTCTTCAACGCCTCTTCCATTTCCGCTTTGAGCTGGTACTTTAATACGAAATGCCGGCTGTTTTTTCGTTTGAATATAGTATTGTTCCGGGGTTCCCATTCCCTTAAATTTTTCCCTGGCCGATTCGGTCATCTGTTCCCTTTCCAGATGATAGGAAGAAGATTTCTGCATATGTCTTGCCAGCCGGTAGGATTTCGGAAGACTTCCCACTCCCTGCTGACAGTGATAATAAATGATTTCCCTTCCGGATTGAGCAAACGTCAAAAGTCCTCTTCCATCATATTCCTGAATGATCCGGATCAATGCCTTTGTCTCATTCTCGCTGGCTGGTTCCTCTCCCATACGTGAACGGATATAATGAACCGTTGGAAAATTATGTGAAATATCCATTCCACGGGCATTATATCCAAAATCCTCAGCAGGAATGCTTTGCATACGAAGCATTTGACGGTAAACTGGATTTCGAATAGCACCAAAGCCATTCTGGCGGATTTCATAACCATCCGGGTTTAAAATCGGAATCAGACAGATCCTTATTTTATCAAGGAGTTTTTTCACTTCATAAAATTCATCCAGCTTCCAGCCGCATTCGTAGGCCCTGCAGTATTCTCCTGCCATTTTCAGAAGAAGTTCCGGCAAAAGAGCCTGAGTTCCATTAATTCCAGCCACACAGAAGATCATCTGTGCGCCGGTGCCAACTTCCAGCATTGGGATCATTCTCTCGTCATGACTGTTTCCAATCACGCGAAACTGGCAAAAGCTGCTGTAGCGTCCAGCTATTTCCCATAAAGAATAATATATGTTTTCAAATGACAGCGATGTTTGTACCATATCTGCATCTGTCGGTTGTACTTTCTTTTGTATATTTACTTTCGGCATGTCACTGACAGCCGTTTTATTCTGTGGGAACAATTCTTTTCTGACTGACAATACGCTTTCTGACAACATATTTTACCTCCTGCAGCAGGAAAAAACTCAGGCGGCATTTCATCTCTAGAGCGTGTTTGAAAAATCATTCCAACAAAGTGTAACGTACATCTTGCAGAAGGCCTTTTTTTACACGCTATAGCCTGTCCCCCCGCTGCCTGTATTATTATATGCAAAAAGGCAGGTCAAAAGACCTGCCTAATGTATGTTTCTTATTATTTTGCTGTCAGAAAAACTTCTGATCAAAATGCATGGTTATTCATATGCCATAGATTTTCTTAGATTTCTTTTTTTCTCTTTCTGACGATAACATAACCTCCAGCTACCAGAGAAAGACTTGCAAGCATCATCATAGTGGCAATCGGAGAGTTATCGGCTGTTCTCGCGTTTGTTGCAGATGTAGAACCGGTATCGCTGTCTGTTCCGTCATGGTTCTCTGCATCATCGCCATCTGTTCCATCTCCATCGCCGCTACCTGTTCCGTTATAATCATAACCGCCGGAACCAGAACCGGCTGTTGCAGTTGGCGTGATTGTGCCGGATGGAGTTACTGTGAAGTCGATTGCCTTGGACTTAAATTCTGTAGGGAGAGCTTCCTTCACGCCGGTAGCTTCCCATTCGGATCCATTGTATATGTACTTCTGGAAGAAGATATACATTCTAAAGGTCTTCGCCTGCTTGATACCATTTACATTTCCGATAGACCAGCTCTTCTGATATCCGGTGTCAATGTTCTTCGCGGACATGCTCCAGCCATACGGGATCCACTTGGTATCACCTTTGATCGGGTTTGTATTGTCAGTTCCGGCGCCAGTTACTGTGAAATTGTACATCTGCTTCGGGTAGAATGCCAGTGCTTTTTCAAGACCTGTTACCTTGCTTTCGCTGACAGACGGGTTAATGGTTGCACGAGTAGTTGGCGTCGGTGTAGTAGTAATCGGAGTTTCTGTGGGAGTGCTTGCTTTCGCCTTTAATGTAAGTACAAGTGGCGCAACTGCTTCAAGTCCCTTGGAATCCTCAGCATATACAACTACTTTAATGGCTGTATCATAAGCTACATCTGTCAACTGTACACTTGCAGAGCTTGCAATATCTCCAGAGCTCTTATAATTGCTCTTTACTGCTTCGAATCCAGGTGTAGAATCAGATTTCTTCACCCAGGTCACATAATATCTTCCTCCAACACCAGCATCATTGGTATGGAAGGTCAGATCAACAGTATGCTCATACGCCTTATTCCAGGAAATAGAATCTGCGGTCAGCGTCATAGTACTAACAGGAGCTGTAACAGACTCAAGTGCTCCAGTCTGGTTGTTAATGGTATACTCTGTAGTGTCCAGATAATGAACATGTGCCAGAATATTCTCCATAGTAGTAAGTGCAGTACCATTCGCATCCGTACCGACCTTTACAATAATCTTTCCGGCAGCTGCGTCACTTCTTCTTACCTGAAGGTCTGCTGTTTCAGCAAGCTGGCCAATTGCTGCGATACATGCGTTATCACCGCCTAAAACAATACTGTTATCATTAAGACCATCGTCCTTGTTATCCTTTACAATTACGGCGCCGGAAACACGGATCTCGCCCAGACTGTAAATAGCTCCACCTGTAATTTCAGCAGCTTCATTTACAATACCTTCAGACTGGTTTCCTGTGATAGTACCACCTGCCAGTCCGATGCTTCCGCCAGAATTACAGATTGCAGCTCCCGGCGCACTGGTTCTGTTTCCTGTCAGGGTTACACCATCGGACAATCCGAAGTAACCGCCCTCCACAGAAATAATGGAGCCTGTTGCATCCCCCTGGTCAAGTGCTCCTGTTACAGTCAGACTTAAAACAGTCTCACCCTCCTTGCCTGTACCAAACTGGAAAGAAGTGGACTCATCTTTTACTTTAAACATATCTCCTAAAAATCCGGCTGCACGTTTAATAGTAGTTCCATCCGCAGCTGCTGCAATAGAGATATTCTTATTCTGATCGATCACAACAGTCTCACTGATCTCTACAGTTCCGGTTACAAGGATCTGGGTAACTTCACCATCCTTGCCAATATTAACCGGGGCTGCCGCAATTGCCTCTGCTAATGTGGAATAGGATGTCTGGGTTCCATCTGCTGCCTTCAGGATAATCTGACCAGTGGTCTCAGGAGTAGGGGTAGCACTCTCCTCTTCCTCCAAAGTCAGCTCAGCAGTATCTCCGCTGTTAAAGCCATCATCCACAACCGCATCCGCTGCCTGAGCTGGTTCTGCTGCCGGTGTGTCTGCAGCTGCCTGGGTTGGTTCTGCTGCCGGTGTATCTGCAGCTGCCTGGGTTGGTTCTGCAGTCGGCGTATCTGCTGCCTGTGCAGGTTCTTCCACAGGTGTATCTGCTGCGGCATCTGAAATATCCTGCACTGGTTCAGCTGCTGCTTCTCCTTCTTCTGACTCTGCGGCAACAGCTACTGTGTCCTCTATTGTCACGGTCTGGGTATCTGCCTCTGCAAATGCCATTGTCACCGGAGACATTCCGGCTGCAAGGCTTCCCGCCATAATGAATACCAAAAGTTGCTTTTTCTTCATTTTAAAAAGTCCTCCTTATAAATGAGTCCCCCATATTAAATATTAACATCGAAGTCTAGTATAACATATCTCGGTTCAAAAATCAAACCTAAGGACGAATCTGTCCGTTTCCATAAATGATATATTTTGTGGAAGTAAGTGCCAGAAGTCCCATGGGGCCACGGGCATGAAGCTTCTGGGTGCTGATTCCGATCTCGGCACCAAAACCAAACTCAAAACCATCCGTAAATCTTGTAGAAGCATTCACATATACAGCAGCTGCATCTACTTCATCCAGGAATTTCTGGGCATTGTTGTAATCTCTGGTAATAATTGCCTCTGAATGGCCTGTATTGTAGCGATTGATGTGGCGAATCGCTTCATCTGCAGATCCAACTACTTTTATAGAAAGTATATAGTCCAGATATTCTGTACCCCAGTCTTCCTCAGTGGCAGTGACTGCGTCTGGGATCAAAGCCTTCGCTTCCTCGTCAGCACGCATCTCCACATTCTTTGTCCGAAGGCGCTCTGCAAGAACCGGAAGGAAAGCATCCTTCACTTTCTCATGCACCAGAAGAGACTCACAGGCATTGCAGACACCCACCCGCTGTGTCTTGGCATTCATCACAATGTCTGCCGCCATCTGAAGATCTGCGCTCTCATCCACATAAATATGGCAGTTTCCGGTACCAGTTTCGATTACAGGAATCGTGCTGTTATTTACTACTGCTTTAATAAGACCTTTGCCTCCTCGTGGAATCAGTACATCCACATATTCATTCATCTTCATGAATTCTCCGGCAGTCTCTCTTGAAGTATCAGAGATCAGCTGGATCGCATCTTTCGTAATTCCATTCTCATCCAGGGTTCTGCGGATGCAATCCACAATAGCAGTATTGGAATGGATGGCATCACTACCACCCTTTAAGATCACCACGTTGCCAGTTTTAAAGCAAAGGGCAAAAGCATCTGCTGTCACATTTGGTCTTGCCTCGTAGATGATTCCGATCACTCCAAGAGGGACTCTCTTCTGTCCAATGAGAAGTCCGTTGGGACGTTTTTTCATCCCGGTCACTTCCCCGATAGGATCTTCCAGTGCCACAACCTGACGAAGCCCCTCTGCCATGCTTGCAATTCTGGCTTCTGTCAACATCAGACGGTCCACCAGTCCTTCTGGCATCTGATTCTTCCAGCCATTCTCTACATCAATGGCATTTGCTGTAAGAAGTGCTTTCGAATCTGCAACAAGGCTGTCTGCAACAGCCTCCAGAACCTGATTTTTCTTAGCTGTATCAAGGTTTCGAAGAACGATTTCTGCCTCTTTGGCATTCCTGCCAAGAGTTTCCAGCATTTCATTCATTTATAAGTCCTCCCTCCGGTAAACTTTACTCTGTGTCACAATGATCTGAGGACAAATGTCCGTAGGTTCTGTGGGCACCAGATCAAGGATCTGAAAATCAAAAGCCACTGCCAGTCTGGTAATATCAGGATGTTTTTCTAAAAAGCGGTCATAAAAGCCGCCGCCATATCCCACTCTGTTGTTCTCAGGATCAAAAGCTACACCAGGCATGACCATAAGAGCATCCTCCCACTTCACGATCTCGCCTCTGACAGGCTCCGGAATTCCAAAATATCCAGGCTCTAGCTGAGAAAAATCAGTAAGGCGGTAAAAAACCATATCCTTTCCCACAACCTTCGGGACTGCCACTTCTTTTCCTGCTTTCCAGGCTTCCTCAATGATATATCTGGTCATTACTTCATGATTGTAATCTGCATAAGCCAGAATATGCTTAGCCTTCACAAACTCTGAGAGTTTCAGCACCTGATCTGTAATCTGATGGCTCCATTCTTCTACCTGCGCATCGCTGCACTGCTTTCTGGCTGCAAAAATCTGCTTTCTAATGAGTCTTTTTTCTTCCATATCTTTCTCCAAGATTCACAACCGTACCATCGGCTTCCTTTACATCAATATTATCCAGCTGATTTCTAAGGTTCATCTTAATGGTGGCAATATACTCCTTGCGCAGCTCTGCCTGTTCTTTTTTCTCTTCTTCTGTAAGGCCTACACTCTGTGCCTTATGGTGAAGGGTGTTGATTCTGTCGATTTTTGTGCTGTCCATAATATACTCCTCCTGAGAATGTTCTGTGTAATTTTAATTTATACAAAAACTTAAAGCAATTGTAACTGTGAAGATACTGAACAGTTACAGCAATTTTTCAATATAATCGATCAGGAAAAACTCTTCCTTTTTCTTTCCAACAAACAATGTACCGCAGGGGTCGCCCTCCACAATGCGGTGAATATTATGAAAATCGCCGCCATTGGCAATTACCATGTCGGTACCGGCAGCTGTGGCAATTCTGGCAGCTGTAAGCTTGGTAGCCATTCCTCCAGTGCCCACTTTGCTTCCGGAGGAGCATTTTCCCATGTTAAGAAGTTCATCGTCCAATGTTTCTACCGTGTCAATAAATTTCGCATCTGGATTTGTATTCGGATCATCTGTAAAAAGTCCGTCTATGTCTGACATAAGGATCAGAAGATCTGCCCCTATAAGAGCAGCTACCACTGCAGAAAGGGTATCGTTGTCTCCGAATTTTTCCAGAGACTGAAGCTCATAGGTGGAAATAGAGTCATTCTCATTAACAATAGGGATCACACCCATGGATAAAAGCTCATTAAACGTGTTCTCTGCATTTTTGCGGTTGGCGTTGTTTACCATGGTATTTTTGGTCATCAGGATCTGACCTGCCATCTGATTGTATTCTCCAAACAGCTTCTGGTAAATCATCATAAGTCTGGCCTGTCCAACCGCTGCACACGCCTGCTTCTGACGAGGCTCCTGTGGCTTCTCTTTAAATCCAAGAGCTGCTGCTCCAACAGCGATGGCTCCTGAAGATACCAGAACCACATCCTTACCCTGATTTCGAAGATCGCCCAATTCCCTTACCAGAATCTCCAGTTTCCGAAGATTCAGCTTGCCAGTTTCAGCATGGGTAAGAGAGGAACTTCCAATCTTGATTACAATACGTTTTTTATCTTTCAGTCTTTCCCGATCATTCATTTTATTTGTCAACTCCGTTATTATGTTTCCATGTAGTTTTTCATACATATCAATTTCTTATCTTACATCATTTTTTTCATTTCGTCCATGGTTTCAGGTAAACAGTTCTCAATTTCAGAAAAATTTCACATTTTAACGTGTAGAATTATTGTTTCTGTAAGATATTGCATAGTCTGAAAGAGCTCTACCGTGTTTTGATCGTCCTATCACTTTTGCAAATCAAGTCAAAACGCGTTCTTTTGCATCATGCGCTGGTGCAGACAGGCTCTAGCGCATGTTTTTCACGTAAATACAAAAGAGGAACGCCTTATCTTATGACGTCCCTCTCCATTTTTAATTTATTTTACTGTAAAGACACAGAACCTACAGAATCATTCAGCACGATCTCGACCCATGTTTTTCCAGGATTCAGCTGAATCTCCTGATTATTGGAATCATAATAATGAGTGATTCCCCACTGGGAATCCTTTGTCCAGTGGATGTCGATTGCCTTGCCTCTGGTGATGTATTTGCCCTCACCTCCGGACTGGGTATCTACGTTCAGATAACCATTTGGATCATATGGAACATAGTTGGAATACTGTAAAATAATATTCTCACATGTCAGCTGATTACCTGTGTTCTGGTCAATATGCGGTGCATTAAACTGGAAGCGGCTGTACTCCTTAGTCTCTGCATTGTACTCAAACCACGGATGGTTATAGGCGAAATTATCAAGCTTCACAACATTTGCAGAAACTCCGTCATCCAGGGTTGTCTCAGTTCCTTCCGGTGCAAACTGGAAATGACCATTATAGTCCTCTTTATAATCCTGGCTATAGCCCTGGCTCTGGATTCCTGCCTGAAGATGGGAGAAATCAGTGTAAGCATTGTGCGGTGCTACACGGTCAGTGCTGCGATAGTAAGCATTTCCAAGGGTAAGTCCGTTCAGATTGTCGATCAGGTGCTGGTCCAGATACTGAAGTGCATATACAGCCTGTCCATAATGAGAATAGATGGCATCATACTCATTTGCATAGAACAGGAAGTAATCACGGCAGCTTCGCACAGAACCGATCCTTGGAATATTGTCATAGTCCTCGATGATCGCCATGAGACGGGTGATGCTTCCCTCTACCGGTGCTTCATAAATGACTCCTGCGTTCTCAGTTCCGCTCTGTGGAGCGCCATTGGTATCGTTGCCAAGCATAACTGCGATGGGACGTCTGTGGCCAATGCCGACAGATACATCCTCTCCGGTAAGATAACTCTTCACGGTATCTGTCCCGGCTTCCTCTGCCTGTACCGCTACTGTGGATCCTGCAAGTGCGCAGGAAAGCAACATTCCTGTGAGAAGTTTAAATATTTTTTTCTTCATGTCTTCTCCTCCTTATGCATATATATTTAACCTTCTAACTGAACAGAAACTGCAGAAACCGCCACTTATAAATACATCCGGAATGGTAATGCCACCTGCTGATGACATCACCTTATATGAAAATCAGTCGCTTTGCAACTGCCATCCGGAACTTTCATAGTAACTTATTCACGGCAAACGTTACTGTTCACTCCGTTCACAGTAACGCGCTTCGCGATGCACAGAAATCATGCTTTGCATGATTTCGCGCCGCAACTCTCGGGTTTTCTGTGAACTTTGTTCACAAAAAACACCTCGCGGAACGTTACCAGTGAACAGTAACCGGCAAACAGCAAAAGCCTCTCCAGCTATAGGGTCATGCACAAAAAAATTTAACGGGTAATTCCAAGTTCCTCCAGTGCCTTCGCCTGGCGTGCTTCCATATCTGCGGCTTCCTCCGGAGTCATGTGATCGTATCCCAGAAGGTGTAGCATACTATGTGCAACTAGGAAGCAAAATTCCCTCTTTACACTGTGTCCATACTCTTCTGCCTGGGCAGCAGCACGTTCTGCAGAAATCATAATATCTCCCAGAAGAAGCTCTCCACTGTCAAGATCAAAGCAGGACTCATCATCTTCAGCCACAGAATAATCTGCCGGTGTTTCAAATGGCAGCATTGGAAAAGAAAGAACATCAGTAGCTCTCTCAATGCCACGGAACTCTGTATTTACCCTTTTAATCTCTTCATTATCTGTGAGAACCAGATTTACCTGTGCATCCCATGGACATTTCTCCATGTCAAGCACCTTCTCTGCAACCATCTTCGCAAGCGCCGGACAGTCAAGTCCAAGGTCAAAATCGGTCTCGCATTCGTATTCTATTGTTACCAAAACTTATTCCTCCTGTATGACATCTGCCTGATTTCTCAAACAGGCGACACCATATGTTCAATTTTACTATTTTGTTTGAATTATTCTGTAAAATTCACATTTCAGTTTCAAATTAATCTTCCCACAGGATATTGATTGTCATTTACTGAAAATTTTGTCCTGGCTTCCCAATTACCGGCTTGTCCGCCGAACTGCCCGCTTCTGGGTCTTTTCCTGGGCTTTCGCTTCCTCTTTCTCAAATGCTTTAACAATGTCCTTCACGATCTTGCAGCGGACAACATCACGGTTCGTCAGGGAAATAGTAGCAATATCGTCTACATTTTTCAAAATAGAAGCACACTTCTGAAGTCCGGAATCCGTCTCTTTGGAAAGGTCGATCTGTGTTACATCGCCGGTAAGAATCATCTTAGAACCAGTACCAATACGGGTAAGTGCCATTTTCAAAATAGGAAGTGTGGCATTCTGGCTCTCATCAATGATGATCATACTGTTATTCAAAGTACGGCCTCGCATATATGCAAGAGGTGCAACCTCAATGATTCCCCGTTCTCTTAACTTCGCAGCCTGATCCGGCCCGAATACGTCATTTAGTGCATCGTAAAGTGGCTTCAGATAAGGATCAACCTTCTCCTGTAAATCTCCCGGGAGGAAACCAAGCTTCTCGCCCGCTTCAATGGCCGGACGGCTGAGAATGATTCTCTCAATCTCGTCATTCCGGTACAGCTCTGCCGCATAAGCAACTGCCAGGTATGTTTTACCTGTACCGGCAGGTCCGATACAGATAGTAACCGTATTGTTCTTCAAAGCAGTGATATAATTTTTCTGTCCGATTGTCTTAGTTCGAATTGGAATATTCTTATAATTCAAAGTCACTGCATCCCCCAGCACCTTGCGGGTGCTGTCTGCAATATCCTCCTCGCTGTCATCCTCTTCCTCGGTCTCATCCAGAAAACGATGGATCATATCCACGGAAAGCTGCTGCTGTTTTTCAAGAGCTTCCTTCATGGCTTCAATAATATTCACAGCTGAATGTATCCTGCCGTCATTAGTCCCACTTACGGTAATGCAGGAATTTCTCTGGGTAATGGATACGCCAAGACGATTCTCAATCACCTTGATCAGCTTATCATTGATTCCAAAAAGCTCCTGTAAAATATCTAATGAGTCAATCTCTATATTCGTGGATTTCAAAAACTGCTCCTCCTTGTGTCTGTTCAAAAATATCTCTGGGTAAAAGTATACCACTCTAAAGATTGTTTTTCAACACTTATGATTCCTGACTGAATTCTATATTCTGCTTCTTTCCGCTTTTTTCGTCTACTGTCAATGTACCCTGCACAGTACAATTTGTACTGTCAAATGTGACTGACAACCGAGAATCTGCAATCCGGATTCCTTTATTCAGAAGTTTTTGTTCATATATTCTCAGCTGCTGTACTGCTTTCTTCTGAGCCTGTTCTTTCGTGTAAACTGTGCTCTGTATCTTATAAGGTGTTCGGGTGATTTTTCCCAGGGAAAAAGGAAGGACGAAATTCTCGGTAAGTTTCCAAGGGATTTCTTCCGTTGAGGTTATATATCTGGATTTTTTTCCTGTATCTGCGCCAAAAACGAAGTCACCAACACGAAAATACCAGCTGGTTTTTGAAGTGCCGCTTTGAACCTTTTTTTCATAGGAAAGGGGGACCTCCTGATAATAGGCAATCTGATGACGCACATAGATGTCTGCGTCTGCCGGAACGTATTCCACACGTACAACTTCCTGACTGTCGTTCAGGATCGGCACCTCGCCAGATACCAGAATATCACCCTGTTTGCAAATGTCTCCAGTTTTAACAAGTGGAGTTCCATTTCTGATAACCATATTCACAATTTTTCCATCCAGGTCGGAAATCAGATTGCATGGGGAGTTGGTTTGCTGGATATCTTCTGTGAGGTTTTCTTCCTGAATGGTAAGAAGAAGCCGGGTACCCTGAACCCTGGCAGAAACAAAAGTAATATCCGGGTAGTTTTTCCTGAGAAGGTCGGCAATCCGGGTACAGTTAACCTGATTTTTACGGATCCCATGAGTAATTCCCTGCTGGTCCAGAAATTCCAGAAGCTGAGGGGTGGAATTTTTTACATTTCCATCAATGTGGATATTCCAGATGTGGCCAGAGAGCCAGAGCAGCAAGACCACACAGAGAAGGAACCCGGCTGTAAAGCACTTGCGTTTTTGGATTCTGAGCAGCAAAAACGGCAAACCTATTTTTTTCAGAATATGGATACGGACTCTGGTCTTTCTATGTATGGGAAGGAGTTTTCGGAAATCATTTATGGAAATGCGAGTTGTTATGTTTTTTTCTGACAGATAACGGATTCTTTCCAAAGAGACAGCTCTGGCGTGGCACAAATTCAGGAAGCGTTCCAGCTGGTCACCGGATACTGAAAGTTCTAAAAATCCATGGAGTATTTTTTCGGGGTTATTCATTTTAATCTCGCCTCCATTTATATTGGATTTACGATGTACTGCCGGACGGCAACCGAATTTAGGTGAAATATACCGCAAACCGGAGCTTGCAGACTGCGGGAATGATTTTTCAAACACGCTCTAACATTACCGACAAAATCTGCCCTTTTATTTCCATTTCCCAAGTAGTGTAATGAAATATTTCCAGATTTTTCCCTTGAAGGATCACGCGTCCCTGGCAGGTAACCACGATTAATTTCTCGCTTGTATAGGATAAGATGCTTTTATAATTTTCAATCTGTACCTGCGACGGTCCGGTAATCGTTATAATAGGGGCTTTACAGGACAGGTCACCAGGAAGTTCCATAGCTGTCATAAAACGTTCTGATACAGACATAAAAAAAGCCTCCCGGTCTTTATCTCTAGCTTATGCGGGAGGTTTTCTTTTCATTCTGATTTACAGTTAACAGATCACGCTCTCTGGCGAAAAAGCACCAGAGAAAACCACAGAATGGTATTTCCGCCAAGATTATATTCCATGGAATGATGCTCTACCAGCTCATTTACCACTACACCGTGACTTTCCAGGCAGGGATGCATTTTCTCAGGGAAGCGACAGGGCTTTCCGTCTAAATAGGCACAATGCTCGCAAAGATCGCAGGATTCAGTGGACAGGGTAAATGTCTCAAATCCCTCCCCTTTTAAAAATCCGGCTACCTCTGTAGTCAGCTCCTCGTGAGCATCTCGGGTGGCAAGCATTTCCGCCATGTTCATCACATCAGAAACCTCTGCCACACTGGAAAAAAGAATTCCATTTGGATAACTGTGGATTCGCTTCCCACATTCTTCCAGGCTGCCCACAGCAGGGGGACAAGCCCAGGTGGTGCCATAGCGCTCACACTCCTGTTTGCAGATGATCCGCACCCGCTCCCTTACCTCTATTTCAGCAGTATCCACAAGGCGGTATTCATAAATGGGATACTGAGATATAAATTCTTCAAAACGATCGGTATTTAACATGTTATTCCTCTTTCGAATTATTTATTGCTATTTAGCCCGCCAAGGGGGATCCTTTCAGCGTTCTAAATATCCAAAATACTTAATCTATCAAATCCTGCTCTGCAAATAAACTGGATACCACAGACGAATACTCTGACAGATGCTGGGATTTCTTGATTTTCTTGGCATATTTCTCATAATTTGTAAAATTAACGGCCATATAGCTCCATAATTCTTTCATACGGAACAGCACATTCCGTTCGCCGGAAAGAAGTTCCCGATACTCTTCGAAAAGACAATCATGGAATTCTCTTACTGTCTTTTTATTCGGACGAATGCCTTCCCGGATCTCAGTTACCAGCCCCGGATTCGTGATCAGCCCTCTTCCATACATGAAGCAGCAAGTGTCTGGAAAACGCTCTGTAATCCGCTTATAATCAGCTGCAGAAAACAGATTCCCATTATAGCAAAGTGGCATTTTCAGACGGTTTACAGCCTTCTCATAAGCTCCGAGCCGCGGCACTCCGCGATACATATCTGTCTGAATCCTTGGGTGGATGATCAGTTCATGAATGGGATATTTTTCATAAATGGCCAGCAGATACTCCCAGTCTTCCTCGTAGTGAGTTCCAATTCTGGTCTTTATGGAAATTTTCATATCAAGTTTCGAAAAAATCTGATCCAGGAACTGATCCAGCTTCTGGGGCTCTGCCAGAAATCCGGCACCCTTTCCCTTCGCTGTAACTGTTCCAGAAGGACAACCAAGATTCAGGTTCACTTCCTGGTGTCCGTAATCATCTTTCAAAAGCTGGGCAGTACGGATAAAATCATCTGCATTGCAGGTCAGGATCTGGGGAACCACGTACATTCCCTCATTCCGCTCCGGTGACACCTCGCAAATTTCCTGGAAGCTCAGGTTTTTCTTCGGCTTGGCAGAAATAAACGGAGTAAAATATTTATCCATGGGATGATAAAACCGGTGATAAGTCCGGCGGTATACAAAGTTTGTCACGCCCTCCATAGGGGCCATGTAGTCTTTCATTTATATCCTCGCATGTCTTTTTATTCAAATCAAGGGGGGGATTTTCTCAGCTGCTTTATTCAGAGCTTTCACCATGCAAAAAATCCCTTAAATTCTTCGAGAAACTTCTTCATTTTCTTTTCCTCCCTTGGTTTGATATAGCCAATTATACACGTTTCTCTATTTTTAGACAATGCCCTCTTAAGTGTCTGCTGCTATTTTTTTCTAAAATTTATACAAAAAAGAACTTTACCCCTAAATCTGGCAGTGCACGGCAGCCATCCATTTTCGTTTGCTATTAGCAATACAAATGTCTTTCCCGAAAATACATTTTTGTCTTGCACTCTGTTGTAGTACTGTGATAAAATAAACAGGATTTTAGCATAAACCTATTGGTTTGGCATTTTGAGAGAAAGAAGGCTTACTTACGATGAATTTTTCCAAAAGACTGAATTTATTTGGAGATGAAATTTTTGCCGCGCTCAATGAAAGGCGGCTTGAACTTGAGAAACAGGGAAAGAAGATCTACAACATGAGTGTTGGAACGCCGGATTTCCATACACCGGATCATATTAAGAAAGCACTGATGGAAGCTGCTGCTGACGATCAGAACTGGCGTTACAGTCTCCGCGATCTGCCTGAGCTTCTGGATGCGGTCTGTGCATATTACAAGAAGCGCTTCCATGTGGAAATCACACCGGATATGGTAATGTCCGTTTATGGCAGTCAGGAAGGCATGGGACATCTTGGCATGACTTTATGCGACGAGGGAGACGTGGTTCTTCTTCCAGATCCGTGCTATCCGGTTTTCGCAGCAGGAAGCAAATTAGGAGGCGCGGTTCCTTACTACTATCCGCTTGTAGCAGAGCATGATTTCCTGCCATATGTAAAGAATATTCCGGAAGATGTGGCTCGCAAGGCCCGTTACATGGTAGTCTCTCTTCCATCCAACCCGGTAGGCAGCATTGCTACACCAGGACTTTATGAAGAAATTGTTGCATTTGCAAAAAAATACGATATTTTAATTATCCATGACAATGCATACAGCGACATTATCTTTGATGGCGTGGAAGGTGGAAGTTTTCTTGCCACTCCTGGTGCGCGGGAGGTTGGTGTTGAATTTTTCAGCCTTTCCAAATCCTTTAACGTAACCGGCGCCAGAATCAGCTTTCTCATTGGAAATCCAGAAATCATCTCTGCTCTTAAAAAGCTTCGCAGCCAGATCGATTTCGGTATGTTCCTGCCAATCCAGAAAGCTGCTATCGCTGCCCTGGAGGGACCTCTGGACAGCGTAAAAGAACAATGCAGACAATACCAGGCACGCCGTGATGCTCTATGCGACGGACTTGCTTCCATTGGCTGGGAGAAGCCAAACGGCAAAGGAACTATGTTCGTATGGGCAAAGCTTCCGGGAAAACGCACGGACAGCATGGCATTCTGTATGGAATTAATGGAAAAAGCCGGTGTCATCGTTACTCCTGGCGCAAGCTTTGGTCCTCATGGGGAAGGATATGTGCGCTTCGCGCTGGTACTTCCACCAGAGAAAATCAAAGAGGCTGTGGAATCTATCCGTACAAGTGGAATTTAAGTACCACTTCCAAATTTATCTTCAAATATATTGCAAGCTTTAACAAACCGTACACCACACGTTTTGCGCGTTATGGCAGCAATCACCAGAAACTTACACAAACGTCGGCTTTAGGTTTTGACTGATTGCTCGTGTAAACTAATAAACTCCCGGATGTTAGCTGCCTCGAACATGCTCTAACATCTGGGAGTTCTTGTGTCTGTAATTATCATTTATGGAACTTTACAAAAATGAAATCTCATTATTTATGATAAGGCTCATGATTCATAATCCGATATCCCCTGTAAATTTGTTCCAACAGAATCATCTGCATCAATTGATGCGGAAACGTCATTCTTGAAAAACTGAGCTTATAATCTGCCCGTTTCAAAACAGCATCAGAAAGCCCAAGTGATCCTCCGATCACAAAGGCAATGCTGCTTTTTCCCTGAACGCCTAATCTGGCAATCAGGTCAGAAAGCTCTACAGAATCCAGCATTTTACCCTCTATAGCAAGTGCAATCACATAATCTGTATCGCGAATATGGCTAAGAAGCCGATTGCCCTCCGTCTCTTTGATCTGACGGTTCAGCGCATCGGAAGCTTTATCCGGAGTCTTCTCATCTGGCACCTGGATAAAATTCAACTTACAGTAGCGGCCAAGGCGCTTGGCGTACTCTGCAATTCCATCATTCAGGTATTTCTCTTTAATTTTTCCAACTGTGATAATACGAATTTCCATTTACACCTCAAAGTCCATTGCTACACGGTCGCATACATTTGGTCTTACGTAAGTGTCCGCAACATGAACATGATTCGGATTTACTGCATAGGCAGCCAGTGCCTCAGCGCTCTCCAGCTCAGTGATCAGGCACAAATCACGTGTGCTGGATGGAAGAAGGTCTGTAACAACCTCTGCCTTAATGAGCCCTGGCACAACACCAACCAGACCTTCAAGATGTTCTTTGATCTGTGCTTTTAATTCAGGCTTCTTCTCCTCAGGAATCTCTTCTTTAAATGACCACATTACCATATGTTTTACCATTTTTATTGTCTCCTTTACATGTATTATATTTTCTTAACTATTACTCCAATTCATACTTCTGATAATCCGTCCTCATAGTTTATTTTAAACGTATTTAGACAGGCTCTGTGCTATTATTCATATACAAATTTTCATAACATGAATTAATTTCCTATAAATGTTCTTCCACATATGTCTGGAATTCCTCCATAGACATAAGTACCTTACGTGGCTTGGTGCCCTCTTCCGGTCCTACAACCCCTGCATCGCACAGCTGGTCCATAATACGGGCTGCGCGGTTAAATCCAATCTTATACATTCTCTGCAGCATACCGATGGAAGCCTTTTCCTTCTCAATAATGAACTTACCCGCCTGCTCGAAATAGACATCCCGCTCATTGCCGCCGGAGCTTCCGCCAGCTGTAAGAACCGCATTGTTCATCTGCTGTTCAATCTTATTGTCGTAATCTGTCCGTGGATTTTTATCTGCAAGGAAATCCACAATATTACTGACTTCGTCATCTGAAACAAAGGCTCCCTGCAGTCTGGCAGGCTTCTGGTAGCCCTGCGGATAAAACAGCATATCTCCTTTACCAAGAAGCTTCTCTGCGCCGTTCATATCCAGAATGGTTCTGGAATCCACACCGGAAGTAACTGCAAAGGCAATACGTGACGGCATGTTCGCTTTAATAAGACCGGTAATAACATTGACAGACGGTCTCTGGGTAGCAATAACCAGATGGATGCCTGCAGCACGGGCCAGCTGGGCCAGACGACAAATAGCGTCCTCCACATCCCCTGGTGCAACCATCATAAGGTCTGCAAGCTCATCTACGATAATGACGATCTGACACATTTTCTCAGGGCGCTGCTCTCCCTCCGGGAACTTCATCTTCTCAATCTTGCGGTTAAACTCTTCCAGATTTCGTACCCCATACTCTGCAAAAGTATTGTAACGGTTACTCATCTCATTTACTGCCCAGTTCAGAGCCCCCGCAGCTTTCTTCGGATCTGTGACAACCGGAATGAACAGATGCGGGATACCATTATAAACACTAAGCTCTACCACTTTCGGGTCAATCATGATCAGCTTAACCTCGTCTGGCTTGGCTTTATATAAAATACTGATAATAAGTGTATTGATACAAACAGATTTACCAGATCCGGTGGAACCTGCGATCAGAAGGTGGGGCATCTTGGCAATATCTGCCACGATCGTCTTACCCTCAATATCTTTACCAGCAGCAAAAGCCAGCTTGGATTTGGCATTCATAAACTCCGGGCTCTGGATCAGATCACGGAGCATAACCGCACTGTGTTCTTTATTTGGTACCTCGATACCTACAGCTGCTTTACCCGGGATCGGAGCTTCGATACGGATATCCGGCGCGGCAAGATTCAGCTTGATATCATCAGAGAGACCTACGATCTTGCTTACCTTTACACCCATTTCCGGCTGCAGCTCATACCTGGTAACTGTAGGTCCGCAGCTTACGTTTGTAACCTTGGCATTTACTCCGAAATTATACAGGATTTCCTGTAATTTCTGAGCTGTCTTTCGAAGATGGGAATCAGAATCTCCCTGGGATTTCCCATTTCCACGTTTCAGAAGATTCACAGGCGGATACTGATATTCCTTTTTCAGCGCCGCTTCCTGGGTTTTGATCTCATGCTGGATATTTACAATTCCGTTGGCAATCTCCTGCCTGGAAGACTTAGGATTCTTCGCCGACTGACGGGAAGTAGTTTCATCCGAAACTCCATTCCCCGCTGCCATTTCGTCAGAAGCTTCAGAAGAGTGGAAGCCAGAAGTTGCCGGAGATCCATGGGCAGCGCCACCTGCTGCGCCAGAAGTATCTCTCGTCAAAGCAACTGCATTCTGCATGGTAGCCATAGCTTCATTAAAATCCACTCCATCATAACTGTTTTCTTCTTCCTCTGCCTCAGCTGGTTGGTCACTGCTAACTGGATTTTTCATATAGACAGTACCGTCCTCTTCCGTGGTATCCTTTTCCATAGAATATGACGGTACAGGATCATCTTGTCCAGAGGAGGCGCTCGTATTCAGATCTGGCTCGTCTGACTGCTCTGGCTCAGAACGGTGAATTGCAAACTGCAGCTGTGTTTCCTCCTGTGATTCTCTGTCATCAATTGACAGATCATCATCCTGGACCCGATACTCACTGATATCCACATACTTTCCTGTATTAATCGGAAGATTCTGAGCAGAAGCACTCTCGGAAAATTCTCCATTCACTGTAGTCATATTCTCCAGTGATCCTGCATCTCCCGGATTCATGGCATTCTCTGGATTTAAAGGAAATTCCTGATCCACAGATTCCCCGCTTTCCTCGGAATTTCTATCTTCAAATAAATCTGTCCCTGCAAGAAAGCTTGTAGAATCCAGGTTTTCTCCTCTTCTGCCCCGGGTCTGGTTATTTCCACGCATTCTCATCCGGGAATTTGCCCTGGAATCATTTCCAGCTGTCCTGGAAGCCTTTTTCCCTTTCTGTTTGGCTGCCTTTTTCTCAAAACGGGATGGTTCTTCCACCATATCTGAAGCAATCCCTTCTTCGGCAAGTGCAGCCTCCAGCTCCTGCATCCTTTTCTCACGGCGCTCCTGGGCTGCCAGCTGGCGCTGCTGGACTTTCAGCTGCTTCTTCAGCTGACGCTCCGGTGCTCCCTCCTGATAGAGCGCCTGCTGCCCCTTCACAGCTTCCAGGATCTTATCATAAACCTTATACAAAAATCCCAGGAAAGAATGCTGCGTGATCAGGATCAAACATACCAGGATCACAAGTACAATGATCACATAAGCACCGATGGTTCCAAATGCGGAGATTGTAGAAATACAGATTGCGCCTCCAATGGCTCCGCCACCAGTACGATACTCAGAACTGATCCTGTAATATTCTGCAAGAGTTGTACTTTCTGTATAGCCTTCTGTAAAAAGTTGTGCCAGTCCACAGCAGATCAGAAACAGAACTGCGGCGGCGGCTGTTTTTTTATAAGCAAGCACATTTCCCTTATTGGAGATCAGAAATGCTGCCATAATAAAAAGTACAACGGGAAAAATATAAGCCATCAGTCCCATTACTCCCATGAGTACCTTGCTGATGCTTCCTCCGACATTTCCACCAAGTCCGACACAACTTACCATAAGAATGATCGCTGCCGCCATCAGCACCAGAAGTATGATTTCCGTCTGAAAACCGCTGGATATTGACTGCTTTCCTGCTGTATTCTTTTTAGACTGAGTACGTGCGGAAGATTTTTTCTTCGCGGATGTACCACGTTTGGTTGTTGATTTCTTCGGCGTATTAGACGCTGCCATTAAAAAGTTCCCCCTTCATCAGGCAAATTTGTAACCGATCCGTGTTTCTGTAAGCTTTCCTGCCGGACAGTTATGCAAAATTGCTAATAAGCGCTATGGCTCCTGCCACAAAACAGTAAAATGCGAAATAGCGCAGTTTCGCATGCTGCAAAATGCGGAGCAGATTGCGTATCATAAAATATCCAACTACTCCCGCCACGATCATACCAAAGACATAGGTAAATCCAAGAGACACACTCATCTTTGGCGTGGTAAACTGTCCAAGCTCCAGAAAAAGAGAGCCCAGAACTGCCGGAATGCTGATAAGATAAGAATATTTCACTGCAAATTTCCTGCTGAAACCGCATAATAAGCCTGCACAAATCGTCATTCCACATCTGGATATACCTGGAAATACGGAAATCCCCTGACAAATTCCAATCCACATGGCATTGTCATAAGTCACATCTTTCGGTGTCTTGATTCCACCGATATTACTGAGGTCTGTCACAAGAAGAAACACTCCTGTCACAAGGATACATGCTCCTGGAAGAAGCGGGGAAATCGCCGCTCTTGTCACCAGTCTTCTGCAAATGTATCCAAGCAATGCTGTGGGAATAAATGATACAGCCATAATCGCTGTAAATTTACGGTATGTTCCGTGCACCACTCTGGCATAGTGGAGATTCTCACCGGTTTTCCTGTTGTGAAAATAGATATTTACATTCCCGATTATATCCATGATCATGCCCAGAAGCTCCTCTCCGATCCGGCGAAGATCCTCATGGAATGCAAAAAAAACTGCCACCATCGTGCCTATGTGAAGAAGCACTTCAAAAAGGACTGCAGTGTTTCGTGTAATTCCCATTGCATTTTCTATGGCTGCCAGATGTCCGAAACTGCTCACAGGAAGAAACTCCGTGATTCCCTGAACAATTCCTAATAAAATCGCCTGTAAAACTGACATATTCAATATTTCCTTTTCTTTGGGATAAGACGGGCCGCAAAAACCCGTCAAGCGTACCTATTATACCACAAAGCAGGCAAAGATACAACTTTAATCGAACGACTGTTTTGTCTGCAGATTGCAGGAATGATTTTTCAAACACGCTATAATATATAGAAAAAACCCTGCCTGAGATTTCAAACCGAAATCCCAGACAGGGAACTCATACCTTCTTACTTCTCAGAAAAAAGGTGCATATATTTGTTACTGTCCATTTTGAGGCCAGCAGCTTTTATTTTGCATATTTGCTCTTAATATACTCATCGATGCCGCGTGCACCTGCTTTACCTGCTCCCATAGCAAGGATAACAGTGGCAGCACCTGTAACAGCATCTCCACCAGCATATACGCCTTCTTTTGAAGTCTTACCAAACTCTTCGTCAGCAATGATACATTTTCTCTTGTTTACATCAAGACCGATGGTTGTAGAAGAAATCAGCGGGTTCGGGCTTGTACCAAGGGACATGATAACAGTATCAACATCGATGGTAAACTCAGAACCAGGAATCTCAACAGGGCGTCTTCTTCCGGAAGCGTCCGGCTCGCCAAGCTCCATACGGATACATTTAATACCGGTTACCCAGTCTTTGTCATCTGTAAGGATCTCAACAGGATTGCAGAGAAGATCAAACTGTACGCCCTCTTCTTTTGCGTGATGAACTTCCTCTTTACGTGCAGGAAGCTCTGCTTCTGAACGACGATAAATAATATGTACCTCTGCGCCAAGACGAAGTGCAGTTCTTGCAGCGTCCATAGCAACGTTACCACCACCAACAACAGCAACCTTCTTGCCATGTGCGATCGGAGTATCATAATCCTCACGGAATGCTTTCATAAGGTTGTTACGTGTCAGGTACTCGTTAGCGGAGAATACACCGTTAGCCTGCTCACCCGGGATTCCCATGAACATAGGAAGTCCGGCACCGGATCCGATAAATACAGCCTCAAAGCCCTCATCTTTAAGAAGCTCGTCGATTGTTACGGATTTACCAATGATAACGTTGGTCTCAATCTTAACACCCAGAGATTTTACGTTCTCAACCTCTGCTGCAACTACTTTGTCTTTTGGAAGACGGAATTCCGGAATACCATAAACAAGAACTCCACCAGCTTTGTGAAGTGCCTCGAAGATTGTTACATCGTAACCCATCTTTGCAAGATCTCCGGCGCAGGTAAGTCCGGAAGGACCGGAACCGATCACTGCAACTTTATGTCCGTTCTTCTGTGTAGCCGGAACTGGTTTGATACCATTCTCCTTCGCCCAGTCAGCAACGAAACGCTCCAGTTTACCAATGGAAACAGCTTCCCCTTTCAGACCGCGGATACATTTACCCTCGCACTGTGTCTCCTGAGGACATACACGTCCGCAAACAGCCGGAAGAGCACTGGACTCACCGATGATCTGGTAAGCTTTTTCAAAGTTTCCTTCTTTTACTTCATGAACGAAGCCTGGGATATTGATAGATACCGGGCATCCTTCCATACATTTTGCTTTCTTACAGCCAAGGCATCTGTTTGCTTCTTCCATTGCCTCTTCTTTATTGTAACCAAGGCAAACCTCTTCAAAGTTAGTAGCACGAACCTTAGGAGCCTGCTCTCTGACTGGTACTTTCTTTAATACATCTGCCATTATTTGTCACCTCCACAATGTCCGCATCCGCCGTGATGGGTATCGCCTTCCTGAAGCTTCAGAAGAGCACGTCCCTCTTCGGTCTTATACATCTGCTGTCTCTTCATGGCAAGGTCGAAATCAACTTTATGTCCATCAAATTCCGGTCCGTCTACGCAGGCAAATTTCACTTCGCCGCCAACCATTAAACGACAGGCTCCGCACATACCGGTTCCGTCTACCATGATCGGGTTCATGCTGACAACTGTAGGAATGTTCAGTTCTTTTGTTAACAGGCAGACAAATTTCATCATGATCATCGGTCCGATTGCAACGCAGAGATCATACTCTTTGCCCTGATTCTGCACAAGGTCACGAAGTACATCTGTACCCATACCTTTACGTACATAAGAACCATCATCTGTAGTAACATACAGATTACATACTTCTTTCATCTTGTCCTCAAGAATAAGGAGATCCTTTGTCTTGGCACCAACAATCGCATCAGCGGTAATGCCATGCTCGTGAAGCCATTTCACCTGAGGATATACAGGAGCTGTACCAACACCACCTGCTACGAAAACGATTTTTTTCTTCTTAAGCTCTTCGAGATCTTCATGGCAAAGCTCAGATGGCTGTCCCAGAGGTCCAACAAAATCTTCGAAGTAATCGCCTGCTTTCAGCTGGGCCATTCTGGTTGTTGAAGCTCCAGCCGGCTGGAAAACGATTGTTACAGTACCTTTCTCTGCATCATAATCGCAGATTGTAAGCGGAATTCTCTCTCCTACTTCGTCCATTTTCACGATGACGAACTGGCCAGGCAGACAATGCTTAGCCACACGAGGAGCTTCCACATCCATAAGAAAAACATTTGCAGAAAGTTTCTCTGCGTTGAGTATCTTATACATAGTTCCCTCCTGAAGTACTATATTTGTTGCTGCTCACTCCGCGGGCAGTAACCTATATTTAACCGTCACTTCATGTATATGTCCGCTGTATGGACACTTGTGTCGGTCATATCCTATAACACTATAGCACAAAAAGACAGGTTAGTAAAATAAAATTCTCCTGTTTTTCTTATATTTTTTCCAAAAAATGTATAATTTTTCATTTTTCAGGGGATTTGCTTTTCTCTTTCCCAATTAAATCATATAATTTCCCAAGAGCTTCTTTCATTCCTCCAACTTCATCGATTAGACCTTCTTTCACTGCCTCCGGACCTTCTAACATAGTTCCCACATCTTTTACCAGCTGCGTAGTGTCCAGCATTAGTTCTTCCAGTCTTTCCTGGGACATGTGAGTGTGACTGGAAATGAAGGTGGTGATCCGGTCCTGGATTTTCTCCATGTTGCGGTAGGACTGGGCGACGCCAATAAACATGCCATTTGTGCGAACAGGGTGGATCACCATGGTGGCACTGGGAACTACAAAAGAATAATCTGCAGATACAGCCATGGGAACACCAATGGAGTGACCGCCTCCAAGTACCAGGGATACTGTAGGCACGCTTAAAGAGGCGATCATCTCTGCAATGGCAAGGCCAGCTTCCACGTCACCGCCCACAGTATTAAGCAAAACCAGAAGCCCGTCCACAGACTTGTCATCCTCGATCATGGCAAGCTTTGGCAAAACATGCTCATATTTGGTAGTTTTGCTGTGAGACGGCGCCGATTCGTGCCCCTCTACCTCACCGATGATCGTCAGAAGTTCCACTTTGTATTTATTGGAATTCTCATTTAAAATAACCTGTCCCATATCACGGATCTGCTTATTTTGCTGTTCTTCTTTTTCTACAGATTCTTTTTTTTCACTTTCTGCTTCATTATCCTCTCTTTGCTGCATAAAAAATACCTCCACACAATCGTATGGAGGTAGTATCTGCAAATCTGATTAAATTATTCGTCCCAGTTATGCCATACATCTGTTACATCGTCGTCATCATCCAGAAGATCAAGGATTCTCTGGATATCCTTAAGGGATTTCTCATCTGTCAGTTCAACAGTTGTCTGCGGGATCATGGCAACCTGTGCCTCAAGAAGCGGAACACCTGCGGCCTCAAGAGCCTCGCGTACTGCACCTAAATCATCCGGAGCAGTGAGAACTTCATAGCTGTCCTCTTCTTCGTTGAAATCCTCAGCACCTGCATCAAGAGCGGTCATCATCAGTTCGTCAGCGTCCATCTCGCACTCTTCCTTGTCGATGATGATCTGACCCTTCTGATCGAACATATAGGATACACAGCCCTGGGTTCCAATGCTTCCGTTACCCTTTGTAAAAGCGTTTCTTACGTTGCTGGCTGTACGGTTCTTGTTATCAGTCAGAGTCTCAACGATGATGGCAACACCATTCGGACCATATCCTTCGTATACAGCTTTCTCATAACTGTCTGCGGAATCAGCACCGGCTGCTTTCTTAATACCACGCTCAATGGTATCGTTTGGCATGTTGTTTGCCTTTGCCTTTGCAATAACGTCACGAAGCTTACCATTGTTGTTCGGATCCGGACCACCTGCTTTAACAGCCATTACGATCTCACGACCGATGATGGTAAAGATTTTTCCTTTTTTAGCATCGTTTTTTTCTTTCTTGTGCTTTATGTTTGCGAATTTTGAATGTCCTGACATTTCTTATCCTCTCCTTTTGGTTCTTTTTTTATCTTTTCGGCCCGCACCTTTCCGATGGTTTTGTTGCCAAGGGAAAGAATTCTGAAACGGTAGCCGTTTACAACAATTTCTTTATCCAGATCATCTTCTGTGGGAATATGTCCAAGAAGATTCGTCAGATAACCATTTAAGGTCTCAAATTCCACTTTACCGAAATCAATTCCAAGCTCTTCCGCTACATCTTCCAGATACGCCAGTGCGTCAATGATCACACTGTTATCCTTCTGCGTCCGGAACGTACTGTCGTCTTCATCGTATTCATCCAGAATATCTCCTACGATTTCCTCCAGAATATCTTCCATTGAGACAATTCCTGAAGTCTGTCCATACTCGTCCACTACCACTGCCATATGAATTTTCTTCATCTGCATGGATTTGAAAAGATCACTGATTCCCCTTGTCTCCGGAATAAAAGAAGCTTCTCTGATCAATCCCGGCAGATCCTTAAGGGGTTTGAACTTCGCCCAGGAATTCCTGGTGAGAAATTTCAAAGCATCTTTATAATGAATAATTCCTACTATATTATCTATCGTCTCTCTAAATACAGGATAACGGGAATTTCCTTCCTCAAGCATGGTATCCACAATGGTCTGAAGATTGTCCTCCTCATCAAATGCGATCACATTCTTGCGATGCGTCATAATGTCCTTGGCTTCAGTGTCCGTAAACTCCATGATATTCTGGATCATCTCTGCTTCGTTCTCCTCAATGACACCCTGCTCATGGGCTTCATCTACAATGGAAATGATCTCTTCCTCCGTCACCGGATCCTCCGACTGATTAAAAGCAACACCAAATGGTCTTGCTGCCAGCTTGGCAATAAAGGTTACGCACATAGTAAAAGGGTACAGGATCCTGGTAAAAAATCCTACAATCTTCATATACCGATATGCATATTTCTCCGGGTGATAGGTTCCGATTCTCCTAAATGTAAGAATACCAAGAGACGCAAGCAGAATGATCACCAGTGCAAGCACCAGGATCAATGCAGCCAAATGCTTTATGTAGGGATGAAAGGTCTTGGTAGCCCATGGAACGATAAATGCTCCGAAACAGACTCCGGAAGCCATAACAATCAGCGGAATCGCATTGACGAATGAAACAGGATTGTTGATCAGGGAAAGAAGAAAGACTGCTTTCTTATCTCCTTCCTGCGCCCGTTTCTCCACTTCGTTTTCGCTCAGATTGTGCACTGCAGCTGAAAATCCATAAAAAATACCATTCAGCCACAAAAGCAATAATAAAATGACAAAGCCCGCCAGGGGCATACTACTGCCAGATTCCATATATTAAACCTTTGTTCCTCCTAGACAGCGTTACTGCTTATTACCTTCGCAGTAACGAAAACATACTGCTGCTTCCTTATTCCACAGCAGCACGAATGTGCAATTGCGGCAGTCAATGCCGCTGAGACTTTACAACTATATCACTAAAATTTCTTTTCGTCAAGAGAATGTAGCTCCAGGCTGATTTCAAGAGCATGGTTCACCTTGTCAAGCATAGGACCGTCCAGGTGACATACTTTATCTTTTAATCTTCTCTTGTCAATGGTGCGAAGCTGTTCTAACAAAATTACAGAATCTTTTTCAATTCCATAGGCCGATGCATCAATCTCAATATGGGTGGGCAGCTTCGCCTTGTTCATTTTGGATGTAATCGCTGCGCAGATCACGGTAGGACTATGTCTGTTGCCTACATCATTCTGAATAATAAGTACCGGTCGGATACCTCCCTGCTCGCTTCCCACCACGGGCCGAAGATCCGCATAAAAAATATCCCCTCTTTTAATTACCACACAATTCACACTCCGTTTTACTTTTACTTTTCTGAAAATAAGTATTTCCAACTTTTTTCATGTGTATACATGTGTGGTATTTTTCCCGTAATTCGTTACGGGTTCTTATAAAAGCCGGTAACGGAACCCTTTCCGTCTATATTGTTCTTACCTGACGCATACCTGCAAAAGGCTTTCCAAAGGATACGCGTCACAATTTGTCTGGGTATGCTCAGTCAAAATATGTCAGCTCGCCGCACTCTTTCCCATCGCGGATATAGATTCTTGGCACACGTTTGCTGATATTACATACAAATTCATAAGAAAAACGGCCGGACAAATCTCCCAGTGTATCTGCACTGATAACCTCATCCCCATCTTTTCCAAGCAGTGTCACTTCATCCCCTGTCTTTACATCCGGGATTTCTGTCACATCTACCATAAACTGATCCATACAGACTCTGCCACAGATCGGCGCTTTTTTTCCATGAATCAGAACCCAGCCTTTATTAGAAAGCATTCTTGGGTATCCATCTGCATATCCAACAGGAATCGTCGCCATCTTTGTAACATGATCTGTCGTGTAGGTTCCACCGTAGCTTACCTGAACCCCCGGCTCCACATCTTTCACGTAGGAAACATGACTCTTTAGGGACATTACAGGTTTCAGCATTACAATGTCTTTTTCCACTTCCTCAGAGGGATAAATTCCATAAATGGTAATTCCGGCACGGACAATGTTCAGGTTGGCTTCCGGTACACGGATTATTCCGGCACTATTGGAACAGTGATGCAGTGGAATATGGATTCCATTTTTTTCCAGAAGATCCGCAAAATCAAGATATCGTTTCAGCTGAACCATTGCCGGGGTACGGTCGTATTCATCTGCTCTTGCAAAGTGAGTGAATAAACCTTCAATTTCCACATTGGGAAGAGCTGCAATTCTGCGGATTTCCTCCAGACTCTCTTCGCTGTCCTTAAATCCGATCCTGGTCATGCCGGTATCCGCAGCCAGATGGATCAGACCTTTTTTGCCCGCTGCTTCAGCAGCTTTGTTAAACTTTCTGGCTGTCTCATAATCACAGACGGCCATGCGCACATCATTTTCGGCAAGTTTCTTATAATATTCTTCAAATACCAGTCCCAGGATCAGAATCGGTCTTGTGATCCCGGCTTTTCGAAGCTGTAATGCCTCCTGGGCTGTAGCCGCAGCAAATCCCCATATATAATCAAATTCCTCAAGCATTCTCGCAATAGGTACTGCACCGTGACCATATGCATCCGCTTTGATCACTGCGATGATCTTTGTTCCCTCTTTTATGTTCTTCTTCATCTGTTCAAAATTATATCTGATTGCATCAAGAGAAATCAATGCTTTGATTCTGCTGTATTTTTCCATAACATTTTCCTCGATTTTCTAAATTTATCAGAGCATGCCTCAAAAGGCGTTCTGCAAAATGTACGTCACAATTCTCATCCTTTACTCTGAACTTCTGCCAGTTTCAAAACTTCCGGCAGGGCTTCGATCATATCCTTCGCCGTCATGCCGTGAGATCCTTTTTTCTCTCTGGCAATATCACCGCAAAGACCGTGAATATACACCGCCATGGCAGCTTTATAGGAAAGCTCCCGTTCTTCCTCACAGCTTAAATACATGCAGAGAACAGATGCGATAATACCGGAAAGCACATCTCCGCTTCCTGCTGTGGCCATTCCCGAATTACCAGAAAGATTCAGATACAGCTTTTCATTCCGGTCAGTCACTACTGTACATGCGTCTTTCAGTACCAGAACACCGCCACTTTTCTCTGCATACTGATATGCACGGGCTACAGGGTCTTCCTTTAGTTCTGATACATCCAAGCCGCAAAGACGGCTCATCTCGCCCATGTGGGGTGTGAGAATGGTCTGTTCCCCTATGAATTTCATCCACTGTGGATGCATTGCCAGAATATTCAGACCATCTGCATCCAGTATAACAGGCTTTCCTGCTTTTGCTCCGTTTTCCAGGAACCAAAGCATTCTTTCCTTTCCTGAGCCTTCAGTTCCAAGCCCTGGACCGATCACCAGCACATCACACCAGTTTAAATTTTTCTTATTGGCTTCCTCATCAAATTCGCTGGTCAGCATTGCCTCAGGCAAAAGGCTCTGTAAAGGAATCCGGTTCTCTTCCACAGTCTGGATCTTCACCATTCCGGTGCCTCCATGAAGTGCTGCACTGGCACTCAGACAGGCTGCTCCGCACATTCCCTTTGAGCCCGCTACAAGAAGGACCTTGCCAAATGTTCCTTTATTTCCCCATGGTTTTCTTGCCGGAAGAGTTTTCACGTCAGATTTTTCTATATGCCAGGCAGCCTTGCTTGCAAGCTCACTGCCATCACGGTCCCGGTCATAAATTCCAATATCCGCCACCACAGTTCTGCCAGCATAAGCTCTTCCCGGATACAGACAAAGCCCACGTTTTTTATACGCAAATGTTACGGTAAGATTTGCCTCAAAAGCAGTTCCAAGAACAGCTCCCGTATCTCCATGAATGCCAGACGGAATATCCACCGCTGCTTTATACGCAGGAGCTTCATTCATATGGTCAATTATCTCTTTGTAATTCCCGGTAATCTCTCTGGAGAGTCCAACGCCGAAAATTCCGTCTACTATAACAGTATATTCATCCCATACAGGGTTATTCATTACCGGTACCTGGTAGCTCATGGCAATATCCCACTGATGTCGGGTTTCTTCTGTCATTTTATCCGGATTTCCTGCAAGATAAATCTCAGAACGGATTCCCGCCAGATGCAGAAGTCTTGCAATGGCAATGCCGTCACCTCCGTTATTGCCAGATCCGCAGACGGTCAGAATCCGTTCTTTTTTCAAATTAGCAGAACCGTTTTTCTTTTCCAGATATTTCCGGATCTCTTCTGCTGTGGCAAGTGCCGCCCTCTCCATGAGAACCAGGGAGGAAACATGCATATTATGAATAGTGCCATGGTCAAGCAGCTTCATCTGACTGCAGGTTACAACTTTTTTCATAAGGCCACTCCTAATGCAAAACTGCCGCCCGGTCTCCTGTAAATCCTTCAGCGAGACAAGCAGCAGTCCTCTTTGACTTTTATTCTTTGTTTTCTTTATGTTCGTTACGATACTGGCTTAAGTTGTAAGACAGAGCCATCAGGCTCTCGGACAGATGAACATTCTCCACGATCACATCCTCCGGGGCATCAAGATCTGTATGGGCAAAATTCCAGATTGCCTTGATTCCATTGTCAATAAGAACCTTCGCCATCTCCTTGGCCTTATTCTTCGGCAGGGTCAGAATGGCAATCTCCACCTGATTCTCCCTGATAAATTCCGGGAGACTGCTAACCATCTGAATCTCAATCCCGCGAACGGAAATCCCCTCCAAAACCGGGTTTACGTCAAAAATCCCTACCAGGCGGAAGCCACGTTTTTCGAAGTCTCCATAATTGGCAAGTGCCTGTCCCAGATTACCTGCACCCAGGATGATCATGGGATGAATAGTGTCCAGTCCCAGTATTTTACCAATTTCTGTATAAAGATATTCTACATTATATCCATATCCCTGCTGTCCAAAACCGCCGAAATTATTTAAATCCTGTCGGATCTGCGAAGCAGTCACATGCATTTTTTTACTCAAGTCGTTGGAAGATATACGTTCCACCTTCTCTTCCATCAGCTCCCCCAGATAGCGATAATATCTTGGCAATCTCTTAATTACCGCCTTTGAGATCTCTTTTGCATCCAAAATGTTCCCCTCCTTGTTTCCGCTGCCTGTATTTTTCCGCTAAAAACGCATCGCGGAACATTACCTGTAAACGGCAGCCCGCGTAACACTATGTCAATTATACCGAAATGTTATTTTCTTGTCAATTAAAGTTGTGCAGAATTACAAATTTTTGCAAATTTTTTTGTGATTTGACAATTATTCTTTCAAAAAATAAATTTTTCAAGTATAATATACTATTGAACATTCTAATAATGCTGTTTCTGTGTATACAGAACCGCCTTTTTAAGGAGGAACTTATGATTTTATCATGTCAGAGCATCTGCAAATCTTTTGGGGAAAAGGTGATCCTGCAGGATGCTTCTTTTCACATAGAAGAACGGGAAAAGGCCGCTCTCATCGGCAATAACGGTGCGGGGAAAACAACTCTTCTTCGTATTATCATGGAGGAGATTTCCGCGGATTCCGGTCAGGTGGTCATTGCCAAGGATAAGAAGATCGGTTATCTGGCCCAGTACCAGGATATCCACGGTCATCACACCATTTACGAAGAACTGATGACCACCAAGCAGTACATTTTGGATATGGAGGACAAGATCCGTTCTCTGGAGCAGGAAATGAAATACGTAGCAGGAGACAAACTTGAGAGCCTGATGAACAGCTACACCCGCCTGACTCACCAGTTTGAGCTGGAAAACGGCTACGCTTATAAAAGTGAAATCGTAGGTGTTTTAAAAGGTCTTGGATTTGAAGAAGAAGACTACGGCAAACAGATTGAGAACCTTTCCGGAGGTCAGAAAACCCGGGTTGCACTTGGCAAGCTTCTGATTTCCAAACCGGATATTCTTCTTCTGGACGAGCCTACCAACCATCTGGATATGGAGAGCATTGCATGGCTTGAGACCTATCTTCTCAACTACCCGGGCGCTGTATTTATCGTTTCTCATGACCGTTATTTTCTGGACAAGGTAGTTACCAAGATCGTGGAGATCGAGGCTGCCCAGATGAGAATGTACGAAGGCAACTATTCCGCTTATGCCCTGAAAAAAGCGCAGCTGCGTGACGCCCAGTACAAGGCTTACCTGAACCAGCAAAGAGAGATCAAACATCAGGAGGCTGTTATCACCAAGCTCCGCTCCTTTAACCGCGAGAAATCCATTAAGCGTGCTGAGAGCCGTGTAAAAATGCTGGACAAAATCCAGCGCATTGAGAAACCAATTGAAATTGATAACCAGATGCGTATTTCCCTAGAACCACGTTTTATCAGTGGAAATGATGTACTTACTGTAGAAGGACTTTCCAAGGCTTTCCCGGGACAGACTTTGTTTACAGATATTAATTTTGAAATCAAACGTGGGGAGCGTGTTGCCCTGATTGGCAACAATGGTACTGGTAAGACCACAATTTTGAAGATTCTCAATGGAATTGTGGATGCTGATGCAGGACGCTTTGCCTTGGGTTCCAAGGTTCAGATCGGATACTATGATCAGGAACACCATGTTCTGCATATGGAGAAAACTATTTTCCAGGAGATATCAGACACATATCCGACTCTCACTGAGACTGAAATCCGCAATATGCTGGCTGCTTTTCTTTTTACAGGAGATGATGTGTTTAAGCTGATCTCCTCTCTCTCTGGTGGTGAACGTGGCCGTGTTTCCCTGGCGAAGCTGATGCTCTCAGAAGCCAACTTCCTGATACTGGATGAGCCTACCAACCATCTGGATATTGCATCCAAGGAGATTCTGGAGGAAGCACTGAACAGCTACACAGGAACTGTCCTCTACGTTTCCCATGACCGTTATTTTATTAACCAGACTGCTACCCGCATTATGGATCTGACCAACCAGGCCATTGTCAATTATATCGGTGATTATGATTACTACCTGGAAAAGAAGGAGGAGATGACCCGGATTTATGCTCCTGTTCAGGAGACCGCCGCTCAGGAAGTTAAGGAAAACGTCTCTGAAACCAAACTCACCTGGCAGCAGCAGAAAGAGGAACAGGCTCTGAAGAGAAAACGGGAAAATGAGCTGAAGAAAGTGGAAGCACGGATTGAAGAACTGGAAACAAGGGATAAAGAAATTGATGAAACCATGGTTCTGCCAGATATCTGTACGAATGTGGCAGAATGCACGAAGCTCAGCCGGGAAAAAGCTGCTATAGCAGAAGAACTGGAAGGGCTTTATGAGAAATGGGAGGAGCTGGCATAAATTACCAGTAACCTGCTCTTTTGAGCCTTACATTTCATATTTATTTCAAAAACAGGAACGAATTTCGAATATAAATATCCGAAACCGTTCCTGTTTTTTATAACAATATTAACATTTTTACTTTAAACAACTTATTAAAGCTGTCTGTTTTATTACATGGCCTCAAGCTTCTCTCTGATTGCAAGAATAAACTCGCGGCTGTTAAGGACTTTTACATCTTTTAAAGAAGTAATCAGTGCCAGGTCTTTGGTCATCTGTCCGCCTTCGATAGTGGAAAGGGTTGCTTTCTCCAGTTTATCTGCGAACTCTATAAGCTCCTGATTCTGATCCAGCTCACCTCTTTTTCTCAGAGCACCGGTCCAGGCGAAGATTGTTGCTACAGAGTTGGTAGAGGTCTCCTCTCCTTTCAGATGACGATAGTAATGTCTCTGTACAGTTCCGTGAGCTGCCTCATACTCATAATATCCATCCGGAGAAACCAGTACAGAAGTCATCATTGCCAGAGAACCAAATGCAGAGGAAATCATGTCACTCATAACATCCCCGTCATAGTTCTTACAGCCCCAGATAAATCCGCCTTCTGCTTTCATTACACGGGCTACTACATCATCTATCAGACTATAGAAGAACGTAATGCCTGCGGCCTCAAATTTTTCCTTAAACTCAGCTTCATAAATATTATGGAAAATTTCTTTAAATTTGCCATCGTATGTTTTGGAAATGGTATCTTTGCCGCCAAACCACAGATCCTGTTTCGTATCTAAGGCATAATTAAAGCAGCATCTTGCAAAGCTGGTAATGGATTTGTCCAGGTTATGAACACCCTGGATCACGCCTGGAGTATCAAAGTGATGGATCAGCTCCGTTCTCTCCTCGCCGTCTTCTCCTTTGAATACCAGCATAGCATCTCCTGGTTTGTCAATGTACATCTCGGCATTCTTATATACATCGCCGTAAGCATGACGGGCAATGGTGATAGGTTTCTTCCAGTTCTTCACACATGGCTCGATTCCCTTTACCACAATGGGAGCACGAAAAACAGTTCCATCCAGGATTGCACGAATAGTTCCGTTAGGGCTTTTGTACATTTTCTTCAGATTGTACTCAGACATTCTGGCTTTATTCGGGGTAATGGTGGCACATTTAACAGCAACTCCGTATTTCTTGGTGGCTTCCGCTGCATCTATAGTTACCTGGTCATCAGTCTCATTTCTGTATTCCAGTCCAAGATCATAGTATTCTGTCTTCAGATCAATAAAAGGAAGAAGAAGCTCATCCTTGATCAACTGCCACAGAATTCTGGTCATCTCGTCCCCATCCATCTCAACAAGAGGGGTCTGCATTTGAATTTTACCCATTATTACCTCCTAGTATATGTTTTGTGGTAACTGTGAACTATGTCCGCAGCAACCCTATTTTAACGTAATTCCAAGTCTCTGGCAAGTCTCTGCTACAATTGCTTCAAGTTCTGTATCACAAAGCACAGTAACACGGCCATCCTCATACTGCTGGTCAACCCAGGACTTGATCATCTTTACAAGCTCGCTGTTCTTATCAACCTTCTGGTCGCCCTTCAGGCGATAATGGCTGTCGATCCAGTGTGCGATTCCGGCAGCTCCGGAAGTATTGGAAACGGCAACCTCAACCGGGCGGTTCAGGAATTTCTCGGTATCAAATACATTATAGATTTCCTCATTTTTCAGAAGTCCGTCGGCGTGGATACCAGCTCTTGTTACATTGAAGTTCTTTCCAACGAAGGGAGTTCTTTCCGGTATGTGGTAGCCAATCTCTTTCTCATAGTACTCAGCAAGCTCTGTGATAACCGTTGTATCCATACCACCAAGGTTTCCGCGAAGCTGTGCATATTCAAATACCATTGCCTCAAGAGGTGTATTTCCGGTACGCTCTCCGATACCAAACAAAGAAGTATTAACACCACACGCACCATACAGCCATGCTGTTGTGGAGTTGCTGACTGCCTTATAGAAGTCGTTATGTCCATGCCACTCGATCAGTTCAGAAGGAACGCCTGCATGAACCATAATACCATAAATAATACCAGGTACAGAACGAGGGATCACGGCACCAGGATAGTTAACACCGTAGCCCATGGTATCACAGCAGCGAACCTTAACCGGAATGCCGTACTGCTGGCGAAGCTTCATCAGCTCAAGGCAGAATGGGATAACATAGCCATAAATATCAGCTCGTGTAATGTCTTCAAGATGGCAACGGACAGAAACACCGATTTCCAGACATTCTTTTACAATGCTTAAATAATGCTCCATCGCCTGTTTACGTGTCATTTTCATCTTATAAAAAATATGATAATCGGAACAGCTTACCAGGATACCGGTCTCTCTCATACCCATATCGCGGACAAGCTGGAAGTCCTTCTTATTTGCACGGATCCAGCTGGTAACCTCAGGGAACTCATAGCCTCTCTCCATACATTTCTCAACAGCATCACGGTCTTTCTTACTGTAAAGGAAAAATTCAGAAGCACGAATCCTTCCTTCCGGTCCGCCCAGCTTATGAAGGTAATCATAAATCCTTACGATCTGCTCAGTGCTGTATGGTGCTCTGGACTGCTGGCCATCACGGAATGTCGTGTCGGTGATCCAGATGTCATCTGGCATATGATGTGGAACGACTCGGTCGTTGAATGCAATCTTCGGTACTTCAGAATATGGAAAAAGATTTCGGAATACATTGGGAGTTGCAACATCCACAAGCGGATACATATGCTCCTCTAACTGAAGCAGGTTTGTGTGGCGATTCATAGAAACACGTCTGTTTTCCATAGATATTTCCTCCTCATCTCTTGGAACTCTTGCTGTCCATTTTACTCACTTAAAGCGACTTCGTCAAGTGCTTTTATACTGTAAAGTGATAATTCTTTATCAAAGTTTGTGTATTCTTTTTCGTACATTTCTTCAAATCACTTAAGCAGAAATCCTTTTCACACAATTGGCTGCTTTTACATTTTCAGAAACTTTCTGCGGTTAAATTTCCCCCACCCTTGCAGGTTTTGAGGCAGTCCCATATCCTCTGCGCTATTCATCAGCATAGTTTTGATATCCGTATTGGTAAGTGCAGGATTTTTTTCCAAAGCACAAGCAATAGCACCTGTCACCAGAGGCGTAGACATAGAGGTGCCGCTTTTCACACCATAAGAATAAGGTTTTCCAGGCACGCAGGACATGATCTTATTTCCAGGCGCCACAATATCCGGCTTGCACACGCATTCCGCCGTTGGTCCTCTCCCTGAAATAGCACTGCGCCCTTCCAACAAATCGCTGGAGCCCACTGTGATCACTTTTTTGCTGCTTCCCGGAGCTGTGATACTGCCCGGCCTTGGTCCCTGGTTTCCGGCAGCTGTGACCACTACCACTCCTTCATCCCACAGCTGCTCCACACTTTCCAGAAGCCTGGCATGGTTTCTTTTTGAGTTACAGGTAGTTCCCACAGAAATATTTACCACCCGGATCCTGTACTGCTGCCTGTATTCCCGAATCCACCGAAGAGCCCGAAGCACGTCATCCTGGCTTCCATTTCCATAACGGTCAAGCACTTTCAGGGCAATGATTCCGCAGCCAGGTGCTGCGCCTCTGTATTTTCCCATGGAAGCAGTGCCATCTCCTGCCACCAGTCCGGCTACATGGGTGCCATGTCCATTATCGTCATAAGGCCGCCTTTTAAAAGCCAGGAAATCATAAAAAGCCCAGATCCTGCCAGTAAAATCTATATGCTCATAAATCCCGGTATCCAGAATACACACACCGATTCCTTTTCCGGTATAAAAGGATTTTTCCATTATTTTCCCCGATAAAAAGAAACTTATAATAAATTATGTTTCCATTTTCCAATCTGCTTTAAAATTATAGACAATTTTTGAAATTCTCAAAAATTTTTGTCGCTTTTTCTGAGCGTATATAGTATAATGAAAATACGCATAAATTCGTATTTATAAAAGGAATTTTCCAGTAATATCAAACAATTATTTCAAGTGACAAAATGTAGTAAGTCACAACTATACATGAGAGGACGAAAATAATATGGAAAAAGACAACAGGCAGACTCCGGAGGACAAATTTCACTATTACTCCGGAGCTATCAGACGTGACATGGGGAACCTGCTTAAGTGGCTGCTTCTGGCAGTGGTGGTAGGATGTATAGCGGGAGCTTTCAGTACTTTGTTTTCTTTTGTGCTGAAGGCAGTGACCGGTTACCGCAAGGCACATCTGTGGACCTTTTTTCTCCTGCCCCTGTTCGGACTTTGCATCGTATTTCTTTATGAGAAATTCGGAAAAGACGATGGCGGCACGAATCAAGTCCTTTCTACAGTCCGTTCCCAGGATGATGTGCCCTGGAGATCTGGTCCGCTGATTTTTATTTCGACTGCATTGACACATCTTGCCGGTGGTTCAGCAGGACGTGAGGGTGCAGCTATTCAGCTTGGTGGCAGCATTGCCAATCTTCTTGGCAGATGGATCCATCTTGATGAGGAAGACCGTCATGTGATCGTTATGTGTGGTATGAGTGCTGCTTTCTCTGCACTATTTGGCACACCAATGGCTGCAGCTGTTTTTTCCTTGGAAGTGGTCAGTGTAGGGGTTATGTATTATACAGCTCTTATGCCTTGTATGATCGCATCTTTGATCGCATCCCGTTTTGCGGCTGGTATGGGCGTTACGCCAGAAGCTTTTCACGTAGTAAATATTCCTGCACTTTCCCTGGAAACAGGGCTGAAAATGAGCGTGGTAGCCCTTGGATGTGCAGTGATCAGTATTGTCTTCTGTATTATTTTAAATGAGACAGCCAGATTCTACGGCCGGTTTTTTTCTAATAAATATGCACGGGTAGTGGCCGGTGCCGTTCTGGTTATTTTTATTACACTGATTCTTGGAACTACGGATTACATGGGAGCCGGTGCTGAGCTTATTGAGAAAGCAGTGGAGACCGGAGACACCGATTATATGGCTTTCTTCTGGAAAATGCTCCTTACCGCACTGACTATGAAGGCTGGTTTTCGCGGAGGCGAAATCGTTCCGTCTTTCTGCGTAGGCGCCACTTTCGGATGCATGGCAGGACAGCTGATAGGGCTTTCTCCCTCCCTTTGCGCAGCCTGCGGAATGGCGGCTGTTTTCTGTGGTGTGACGAACTGCCCGATTACTTCTATTCTGATTGCCTTTGAAATGTTTGGCTTTAAGGGAGTGTCCTTCTATCTGATCGCCGTTTCTATCAGCTATGCGGCTTCCGGATATTATGGACTGTATAAAGATCAGACAATTGTATATTCTAAATACAAAGCCAAATATATAAACAAACACACAAAGATGTGACAAGCCCTAGAGCGTGTTCATTTTGCAGAGATTTTTTTCGAAACTCCATCCTCTGTCAAATGTTTACTACCTGAAATTTGCAGGAATCCGCGTTGCGGGCGTGGCAAAGCAACATCCAAAACATTCCTGTAAAATATAAAAACCGGCACACAAGCTGCCGTAAAAAGAAGGGGGTACATTTATGAACCTTGAAAAACTTTTTCACCTGAAGGAAAACCACACTGACGTGAAGACCGAAATCATGGCCGGTATTACCACATTCATGACCATGGCTTACATCCTCGCTGTCAATCCCAACATCCTTTCTGCTGCCGGAATGGACCGCGGTGCAGTCTTTACTGCTACTGCACTTTCATCCTTCATTGCAACCTGCCTGATGGCACTGTTATCCAATTACCCGTTTGTCCTGGCACCCGGTATGGGACTGAATGCATACTTTGCATATACCGTAGTTCTTGGAATGGGTTATTCCTGGCAGCAGGCTCTGGTTGCTGTATTTGTGGAAGGTATCATCTTTATCCTGCTTTCCCTTACCAATGTACGTGAAGCAATCTTTAACTCCATTCCTATGACACTGAAACACGCAGTTTCTGTTGGAATTGGCCTTTTCATCGCATTTATTGGTCTGCAGAATGCAAAGATCGTTGTAAACAATGATTCCACACTGGTAAGCATGTTCTCCTTTAAGGGCTCCATGTCAGATGGTTCTTTCAATTATCTTGGAATCACTGTTCTTCTTGCCCTGATTGGCGTACTGGTTACCGGCATTCTTCTTGTAAAGAATGTAAAAGGCGGTATCCTGTGGGGCATCCTTATTACATGGGCGCTTGGAATCCTCTGTCAGTTTGTGGGGCTTTATGTTCCAAATCCGGATGCAGGTTTCTACAGTCTTCTCCCGGATTTTTCCAATGGAATTTCCGTACCGAGTATGGCTCCTACCTTTATGAAAATGGATTTCGCAGGAGTTTTCTCACTTGACTTTATCGTTATCATGTTTGCATTCTTATTTGTAGATATGTTTGATACTCTGGGAACTCTGATCGGTGTTGCTTCCAAGGCAGACATGCTGGACAAAGACGGTAAGCTTCCAAAAATCAAAGGTGCTCTTCTTTCCGATGCTGTTGGTACTACTGTAGGTGCTATGTGCGGTACTTCTACTGTTACCACATTTGTTGAGAGCGCTTCCGGTGTTGCAGAGGGCGGACGTACAGGTCTTACTTCACTTGTTTCCGCTATTTTGTTCGCACTTTCCCTGTTCCTTTCCCCGATCTTCCTGGCGATTCCTTCCTTCGCCACAGCTCCGGCTCTGATCGTGGTTGGATTCCTTATGCTGACCTCTGTTACCAAGATCGACTTTGACGACCTTACAGAAGCGATTCCGGCATTTATCGCAATCATTGCAATGCCGTTCCTGTACAGCATTTCCGAGGTATTGCACTTGGTGTTATCTCTTATGTTATAATCAATGTCTGTACCGGAAAAGCTAAGGACAAAAAGATCAGTCCGCTTATGTATGCACTGGCTGTTATCTTTGTTCTGAAATATGTGTTCCTGTAAAAACAGAATGAAATAATTGTACGGTTTGCAGTAACATTATTCACGGAACATCACCTGTAAATCGCAATAAATAATCCTAAAAATCCCCCTGCCATGGAACCACGCTTTCCTGGCAGGGGAATCTTTCTATAACACTACTTAAGGGGGTATAAGGTAGATTACATCTGTGAAATCATCTCGTAAATCTGTTACTGTTCACTTTGCAGTCAGTAACCGCTTCGCGGAACATTAGCGTTTTACATTGAATGCGCTCATTCCCGGATATACTGCTGCATCTCCAAGCTCTTCCTCGATGCGGAGCAGCTGATTGTATTTTGCAACACGCTCTGTTCTGGACGGAGCACCGGTCTTGATCTGGCAGGTATTTAATGCTACTGCAAGGTCAGCAATCGTAGTATCCTCTGTCTCACCTGAACGATGGGAAGAAATTGCTGTATAGCCAGCCTTATGAGCCATCTTGATTGCCTCAAGAGTCTCTGATACAGATCCGATCTGGTTCAGCTTGATTAGGATGGAATTGCCGCATCCAAGAGAAATACCTTTGGAAAGTCTCTCTGTATTTGTTACAAACAGGTCATCACCTACCAACTGCACTTTATCTCCCAGTTCTTTGGTAAGCTTCTTCCATCCTTCCCAGTCTTCCTCATCAAGCGCATCCTCGATGGAGATGATCGGATACTTGTCAACCAGCTTTTTCCAGTGGTCGATCAGCTCGTCAGATGTGTAAACAGTGCCGGCCTTTGGAAGCTTGTACTCGCCAAGTTTACCAGTCTTCCACTCAGAAGAAGCTGCGTCCATAGCGATCATAAAATCTTTTCCTGGCTCATAGCCTGCATTCTTAACAGCCTCAAGAATTGTCTCAATTGCTTCTTCGTCAGATTTCAGAGCTGGTGCAAAACCACCCTCATCACCAACAGAGGTTGCAAGTCCTCTTGATTTCAGAATAGCTGCAAGAGCATGGAAAACTTCTGCACACCATCTTAAGCACTCTTTGAAGCTTGGTGCTCCAACTGGCATGATCATGAACTCCTGCACATCAAGTCCTGAGGAAAGTGCATGGCAGCCGCCGTTTACAATGTTCATCATCGGTACTGGCATACGGTTTCCGGAAATACCACCGAGGAAACGATAAAGCGGGATATCAAGGGATGTTGCAGCTGCACGGCAGCATGCGATGGAAACAGCCAGGATTGCATTTGCACCAAAGTTTGATTTGTCCTTGGTTCCGTCAGCTTTGATCATCGCCTTGTCAATTGCATAAATATCGGATGCATCCATTCCTGAGATTGTGTCGTTGATGGATGTATTAATGTTCTCTACAGCCTTTGTAACACCTTTTCCAAGGTATCTGCCCTTATCATTATCTCTAAGCTCCAGAGCCTCAAATTCGCCTGTAGAAGCACCGCTGGGAGCAGCTCCCCTGCCGATAGTTCCATCTACCAGATAAACCTCCGCTTCTACTGTGGGATTTCCTCTGGAATCCATAATTTCTCTTCCAATAACTTTCTCAATTTCTAAGTAATCCATGGTATGTATACTCCTTTCATTTTCAAAGGAACTCCTTTTATTATGCCAGCGGTCTTTCTGCCATAATAAAGGAGTCCAAATGATTTACACTGTTAGGTTAGCTATTCCTAACTATATTGATTAGTATACACTAACCATCATGGGATTGCAAGAAGATTACATGATAATATTTTTCAGTAGTTGTCTGTTCTAAAGCGTATTTGAAAAATACTCTAGAAAATTACCACAAGAAGCATTTTAAATTTCTCTTTTCCCATAACTGCGTGAGGATGCTTCGCAGGCATTACAATAGACTCACCTTCATGTAATTCGTACTTCACACCATCAATAGTGATTTCCCCCACACCATCCAGACAGGTAACAAATGCATCTCCGCCAGACTCATGTGTACTGATCTCCTCCCCTTTATCAAATGAGAAAAGGGTAACACTCACTGCCGCATTCTGTGCAAGTGTGCGGCTCACAACCTGTCCCTCCTGGTAAGCTACCTGGTCCTTTAATACCAGCACTTCTGCTTTACTTATATTTTTCATCTTATCCATGATAAAAAGCCTCCTGCTATAACTATTTTTCGTAACTATACTATAAATTTTCGTGATATTCAGTTATTATAACAACAAATCTGTTTTTTATTGCATTTTTTCACATCCGTAGTATAATATGCAAGAATCAACATGACAGGAGGCTTTTCACTTGAATACACAAACTACACAAAAATCTCTCCCAATCTACCGGGGAGAGCTTGCACTTCTTCTTGCGGTTGCCATCAACAGCTTCGGCGTTGTCCTTATGCTCTATTCCGGGACAGGAATTTCCGCTATTTCCAGTGTTCCCTACGCTTTTTCCTGCGTCTTTCCGAAGATAAGCCTTGGAACATGGACCTACATATTTCAGGGACTTCTGGTACTGGCGCTGATGATCCTGCGGAAAAAATTCGTAGTCCAGTATCTATTCAGCTTCGTAGTAGGATTCGTTTTCGGGGAGCTGCTTGATGTACATGAATTATGGATAAATGTTCTTCCTACAGCAATTGGCTGGAGAATTTTTTATTTTATTGCAAGCTACATTTTGATCTGTATTGGAATCGCTATTTCCAACCGCTGCAAAATGCCTATTGTCCCTACTGACCTTTTCCCAAGGGAACTGTCCCAGATCACTTCTGTGGCATATCCAAAAATCAAGATCAGCTTCGATGTAATCTGCCTGATTATCACTGCTGCCCTCACCGGATTCGGTCTCGGGCATATCAAAGGACTTGGAATTGGTACCGTTGTAGCCGCCTTTACTATGGGAAAAGGCGTCGGAATCGCAGGGAACTGGTTGGATAAACATATGGACTTTACCTCGTTTCTTGCGAAATAGCAGGATTTTATACATACTAATTTAATTCAGGCGCTCATATACCATACCGGATATTTCCTTTATCCCATTAATTCCTGTATATTCGCCAACTTGTGCAAACACAACAATCACATAATCTGTCTTTTTTCCATATACAATCGCCGCATCATGCTGATAGCTGTCTGTCTCCCCGGTCTTATTTCCAGACTTAACGCCTGAGGGGAGACCTGCAGGAATTTTATACCGCCTTTCCTGCGCCAGCAGAAGATTTAGCATCTGGTTCGAATACTTACGCGAAACTGCCCTGTCCTACAGTCCGAACCAACTCATTGTAGCTCTCATTGTCACTGGTTGTTATCATGCTGTCCAAAAGACCGTTCACATAGCTGTTAAGACTGATTTTTTCTCTGCAGCACCGGCATAAACAGCTTCCATCACAAAAAGCTTGATCACACTTGCCGGATACATGCTGGTCTCATTTATGGAAAGGACATCTCCTGTTTTTAAATCTTTCACATAAACAGACCAGTTCCCACTGTATCCTTTCAGTTTTTCATTTATTTTTATTCTCAGTTTGCTTAACTTTACCTCTTCCTTCGCGCATTTTTTCCCTTCTGCATCTACATACAAGGTGCCGGAAATCTTGCGGTTTGTGGCAATTGTGCCATGCTCCGTCAGATAATAACCTTTGTACCAGCGGTTTGTATACAATTTTCCATTTTTGTTCAGGGCGAGCTTCTTTCCCTTAAACACAATCCAACCAGCCGTCTGTTTCAGCCGTCCGGCTGTTTTCCCAAAATAATAAGAGCCTTTAAAGCGTGTAGTCCCAATTTTCGTATCAAGAGCATGAAATTTTTTCCTTTTGTCTATTCGTCCATCTGTCCAAAAATAATAATAACCACTGGCAAGTCCCACATTGGATGGAATTGAAAGATATGCGATTCTTTCCGTCCCTTTCTTATTCTTCATCTGAATGGATGTAGACTGAAGATACCATTGATCTTTCTTTTTTACAAGTTTAGCCTTGTACTCGTTATTTACTTTTACTGTCCAGCTGTTCTTTGTGGCAGCCTCTGTCTGTAATGTTGGTGAGATAATAAGAAGTCCACATGAAAAAGCAATTCGCACAACCCAGACTTTCCATTTATGTATTACCATTCTCTTTCCCATTTTTCTTTTCCCCTGTAACTTCAATGCAAAACAATTAATGCAGAAAGTAATTTTCGCGTCTGCACACCCCAATTTATTAACAAATTTGTCTGAACGCTCTCATCAAGTTGCAGCCTAATGAATTTTTGTATACGCAAAGAGCGGAAAAGAAATAATGCATATCTTCTCTTCCGCTCTACATGATGTCAGATATTTAATTATTCAAAGCCCTCTTCAAAATGCTTCACATTTCGCCGATGTGACGTATCCGTCAATTATGACGCAAATCTCACAATGCTCTTAATCTGATGATTGATGTCGTAGCTGCCGCTTCCGTATACACCTCTGTACCATCCTGCAAACTGTGCCTCCGGATCATAGTAGCATCCGTCAATAATGACCCAGCCATGACTGGTAAGGCCATCTGCTGCACCATCTCTGGTACCGGATACACGTCCAAGAACTACATAAGGATTATAGCCAATCTCTCTTGCCATTGCAGCAAAGGTGCAGGCAAAGCCATAACAGTCACCGCCACCTGAAACCAGCATATTGTATGCTACCTCTCGCTGCCAGCCTTTTTTATTAAAGTCTGGCCAGTAGCCGGAATAGTAGAAATTACTGCTGCTGGTAAGATAACACCAGCAGGCATACAGTTTCTGGGATTTACTCATCCCCGGATTGGTGATCCTGGAAATAACATTCATAAGCTCTATTTTTAGCTTTGCATTTACATCGTTATCTGCATATCCCTTGCGGTTAAAGGTAACATTGGAAACTGTTTTATTCTTGGTAAGACGACCTTTTACATCGCCCCGGTAAAGACGGTTTCCAAGTTTAAAGAATCCAACATATGCATGACCCTTTGTGTCTACATAATAGGATGTCTTTCCTACTTTTACAATTTTGGCCTTAGTGGGACGAATCAGTTTGCCTTCCAGATTAAATACATATATGTATTTACCAATTCTTTTCCCACCTGTAACCGCCTTTCCGTTCGCGTCAAAATAGTAACGGTTTTTGTGAATGGTTTTCCATTTATTTTTCAGTTTATTACCCTTTTTGTCGTAATAAACATATTTCTTTCCTTCTTTTACAAGGCCTTTCTTTCTAGTCGGTGCTGCCGTAGGCTGAACTGGAACTGCAGTCACAGTTGGAGCTGCAGTCACCTCTGGGGTAATTTCAGAAGCCTGGGCAGGTACGCATACAGCCATAATACTGATTGCTATAACTGCCAGAAATTTGCTTATCTTTCGCATACTCTTTCTCTCCCAATAAATCAGTCTCTTGTAATCAGCCCTTCAGACGGCAAACCATCTCCCAAAGGGCTGCTGCTGAGTTAAAGTTCTCCGGTACGATATCAGCCGGTGTAATAGTGATATCAAACTCGTCCTGAAGCTCACTGACAATAGATAAAATTGCGAAGGAATCAAGAATCCCATCATCGATCAGTGTCTCACAGGTTTCATAATCCGCATCTGGCTGGATTTCCTCAAGAATTTCAATTAATTTGTCCATTTTTCATTTCCTCTCTTTCCGAATTAAATTCATCTGTGTGTAATGCCTCCCGAACCAAAGTAAGATTTCCCTTATGCCAGAAATAAATTCTTGGCATCGGTCTGCTCAGGAATAAATAAATCCCCTCTGTCACAGAATATGCACCTACACGTTCAAATATGAGCATATCACTAATCTGTGGTTTTTTCAATGGAAAAAGCTTTACGATCACATCACTTACAGTACAAAGAGAACCGCATAAATTCCACTGTTCCTCATCACCCTCCATGCGTATATTTCCCGTATTATCGGTCTGTGTACAATGAGGCCGCTTCATAGCCATCGCCTGGCCATAATAATTCAGATGATTAATACCGCCATCCACAATAGCATAATTCAGACCATGATTCACCTTCATATCCACGATAGAAGTAATATAATAACCACACAGATAGGTAAGATATCGTCCCATCTCCAGTATTACATTTCCCCCAAAGGTAAGATTATCCAGAAGCCTTCCAAATCCACCCAGAAGCTCCTCAACAGACTCCTCCTTATCCTTCACAAAATAAGGTGCAAACAATCCTGGTCCGTACTCAAGCTCCTCTGCCTGATACCCATAATCCTTCTTAAGGTCTCCCAGAAAGGCATCCAGACTCTGAAGCTCCCTTTCCATCTGAGAAAGATTTTTCTTCTGAGTACCTGAATAGAACTGAAGTCCCAGAATGTGAAGTGCAGTATACTCCTGTCTCCTGGAAATAATCTTGCGAATATCTTCTTCATCCACACCAAACTGATTACCACTGGTCACACGAAGCAGCACATCAATAGTCAGCCCCAGTTCACCCGCAATCCTCTGCAAATGCTTCAGATGCTCCAGAGATTCTACTGTATATACACCCTTTCCACCGTATGTTTCAAGTACATATCGGATATCAGAAGGATTTTTATATACACCTGAAAGCACGATTTTCTCCATTGGAACAGAGACACGCTCACAAATACGAAATTCTCCCGGAGAGCATACTTCGAAAAGATCTACATGCTTCATCATTGGTCTTGTAAGAAAAGGATTGGCCTTCATAGCATAGCAGACTCTTGCTTTTCCTACAAGCAGCTCCTTAATCTTATTTACATGTACAGCCAAAGCATCCAGATCAAATACATAGGAAGGCGTAGGATTCTTATCTTCTATAAATTTCTGCAAAAAATTATAATCCGCCATTTATCTTCCCTCCTGATATCTGGCTGTCAGCTCTTTCCTGTCAATCTTGCCATTCTTTGTAAGAGGCATGGTATCCACTTGGACAAATACATTCGGCACCATAAAGTTTGGTACATATTTCACAAGGGAACGTGACAGCTGCTTACGATCGATATCACCCTCATAAAAAGCAACGATTTTATTTTTTGCCTGATCGTAAATACACAGACTTCTTCGAATCTCAGGAAGTTTATCCATTGCTGTCTCAATCTCACCAAGCTCAATTCTATGTCCCATATGCTTAATCTGGAAGTCCTTACGTGTAGCGAAGCAAAGCTCCCCGTTTTCATTGTAGAAAGCAAGGTCTCCTGTACGGTAAATAGGCTCCAGATATCTGTCATTCAAAGGGTTCTGAACAAATGCCTTCTTTGTCTGTTCAGGATTTCTATAATAGCCAAGTGCAAGCGCACTACCTGCCACACAAATCTCACCGTTTATCCTCTTTTCTGTAACCAGATGATCTTCTTCATCCAGAAGGAAGACTTTTTCGTTAGGAAAGGCTTTCCCCATTGGAAGCACATCTCCCGGTTCAAAGTCTCTGTCAACAATATAATATGTACAATTACAGGTAATCTCTGTAGGACCATAAATATTTACAAACATAGTATCTGGAAGATATTTTCTCCAGATATTAAGATGCTTAATAGGCATAACCTCTCCAGAGAACAAAACCTTTTTAATCTTGTCTGGCACCTTATAGGTAAAACCATTCAGGGTACTGATAATGCACATAGCAGACACAGCCCATACGATCGTGGTAACCTCTCTCTCAACCAGAAAATCAAGAAGATTCTTAGGAATAGAAAAATACTGTTTGGGAATGATCTGCACAGTGGCCCCGGTTTTCAGGCCTGAATAAATATCCTTTACAGAAACATCAAAGTCCCATGGTGCCTGATTTCCCATTACATCTTCGCCTGTAATATGAAACAGCTCTGTAAAACAGTCAATAAAATCAATTACAGAACGATGCCCCACAACAACACCCTTTGGAACTCCTGTGGATCCCGATGTAAAAATGCCGTAAAGCGGATCTGTATCTAATGCCTGATCTCGAATACTCTTCAGAACAAAACTGTCTTCTGGTGTTTTTTCCAGTTCCTCAGTAAGAAGAATTGTTCCCTTAAATTCCAGCTTTTCCAGATCCTTCTGGTACTTACTGGAAGTAACAATCACATTACTGTCAAGAATATCCAGAATCTGCGAAATTCTTGCAGCCGGCTGCTTAGTATCAAGAAGCACATAGAAACATCCAGCATAAACAGCCCCCATAAACATACCTATGGTATCCACACTTTTTTCCATAAAAACCGGCACCGGATTTCTCGGAGCAAAATGTTCTGCAAGGGCAGTCCCAACTCTTCTTGCCCGGAGGCGTAATTCCTCAAATGTACATGTAGCGTCAAGATCTGCAAATGCTGTTTTGTCCGGATATCTGGAAGCAGAACTTTCAAGATATTCCAAAATACTTGTTATCATACACCCTCTCCTTTCAGAATATTAGCCAGAACCTTAGAATACTCCTTTGCAGCATTTCCATTCATATGACCATCAAAATCCGTATAGTCTGAAAGATCATGGGAAAATGCTTTAAAATACTGGGTATTAAAGTTCAGATATGTTACTTCATGCTCATCAAAATACTGTCCAAAGTATTTCCATGCAGCATTATAGTTATCACTATATGCCTGTAAGGTATTAATAGGAATCGGCGTAGTTACTGCGACAAACTGGATATCATTTTCCTTGCAAAAATCGATCAGCCGTCCAAGATATTCCATATTCTGAGAGTTTACCTGTTCTTCCTCAAAGAGCTTCAAATCCTTCATTTTCAGCTTGGTAGTATCCACCGGATACCTCTCTATAAGACCGCTTTCGTGGTATTCCTGGGTATCACTTTTCAGATGGGCAATATCGTAATCCTTATTCCATTTCTGAGTGAAGGTTTCTTTCACCTTGCTAAGCTCATATCCAAGAGAATACTCATACCAGGGAAACAAAACAGTGCGGAAATTGCATTTTGCAATAGAATTCCAGAAGTATTCAACCTTAGCTTTTGAAAATGGAAACTCATGATAAAATAATAGATAGTTATTTCCCTCTTCTTTCTCAGAAACAAAATATCCCGGATCTACCTCATAAATGATTCTTGCAGGCTTCTGTTTCTCTGCAATCAGTCTGGCAATATAATAGGCATCAATTCCATATTCTCCCCCTACGCATACATTATGACCGCTTCTGCCTGTGATTTCCTCCATCACTGCCGGATCGATATCTGTCATTCCATGGGATGTTCCAAGAATAATGTCATCATATTGGTTACTTACCACTGCATGAATGTCATTTCTCATAAAGGTACAAGGATAAAGAGCCATATCCAATCCAGCAAGAAGCGTCACACACACAGCAACCACTACTATCGTTTTTATAATTTTCTTAAAATTGTGCATAAATAAAACCTCTCACTACTGCTGTGGAACCGAACAAACCTATGGATACCAGCATGCAGAAATAAATGGCAACTGTAACAGGAAGAGGAAGCCTGGCAAGAGATTCCCGAATCTTTACGCCACGTTCCTGAAGAACACTTATCACAAATAAAATCACACAGCCAACAACTATGATCACAAGCGCATATGGAGTAAAAGAAGTGCCCTGTTTACCTGCCGGGATCAAAAGCAGCTGGGCCGGAGCAAATTGTGTGATAGACTGCTTCATCATATGAAATGCCTGTCTAACGCTGTCTGCCCTATCAAAGTACATACTGATCACAACCAATACAAAAGTACGGATTACAGTGAACAGATAATACCAGGTTTCCTTACCGGAAATGTGAAGCTTCTTTTTCCATTTACGGTAATTCTCTGCCATAAGTCCGCTGAAGGCAATAATAATACCATTATACATACCGTATACAATATATTTCCACGCAGCGCCATGCCATACGCCTACAACGAAGAATACGATCAGATTGGCCACGCAGATAGGAAGGGTGCGGCCAATTTTCTTGCCAAACACCTTTTTGCCCCATTTTCCAAATTTACCCATCCAGCCGGATAAGGTCACCGGGTAAAAAACATAATCCTTCATCCAGGTTCCAAGAGTGATATGCCAGCGATGCCAGAAATCCGTGATAGATACAGCAAAAAATGGGCGCTTGAAGTTTTCATCCAGTTCAATTCCAAACATAGAGGCAATACCGATCACAACATCCATTCCTCCAGAGAAATCTGCGTAAAGCTGGATCGTATAAAACAAAACTCCAAGAAGTGCCACCCCGTTATACTTTGCCGGATCTTCAAAAATAGCATCTGCAAAAACAGCGGCCCAGTCCGCAAGGATCATTTTCTTAAAAAAGCCCCAGAGAATCCGCTCAAAACCTCTGATTATATTATTTCCCTCAAACCTGTGTTCAGCATAAAGCTGATCTGCCAGGCGGCTATATCTGCCGATAGGTCCCTGCAGAATCTGAGGGAAAAAGGATACGAACAATGCGTATTTCAACGGGTGTCTCTCTGCCTTGCATCTTTTCCAGTATACATCAAGAAGATAGCCTGAGGACTGGAATGTATAGAAGGAAATTCCAAGGGGTAGCAATAGCTGTATCCCTCTCAGATTCAAATGCAACAATGCATTGATATTTTCTACTGCAAAGTTGGTGTACTTGACGATTCCAAGCATACCAAAGTTAAAAATCAGACCAAGAATCAGAAGTTTCCTGGCACCCTTATGATTTCCATTTATTTCTGTTTTTTCAATAAGAAGAGCCATCAGCCAGGTGACAAGGGTGGAAAAAAGAATAAAGACAACATAACGCGGACCACCTGCTATGTAATAGATATAACTGAAAATAAGAAGAACGATCCACTGAAATTTACGAGGCACTATATAGTAGACCAATACACTTGCCATCACAAAAAGTAAAAACAGGTTAGATACTAACGACATATTTTTCTCCTAAATCGGACAAGAGCTCTCCACTGCTTTTCTCAGTGCAAGAGCCCTGTCCTGTATATAGTTTCTAAACGTATACATTGCCTACCGGCAACATCACTATATGAAAGTTTAATTTAAAAGCCCATCATCCAGACAGCCATCTCCGCCGCCATCGTCATCACCACTGTAGTCATCACCACCGCTGTAATCTTCTCCACTGTAATCATAGGAGTAATCATTGGTGTCATAAGATTCAGTCGGCTGGGAAGCTGCTGCCTGAGCTGCTGCATCTGCTGCGGCCTGATCAGCAATTGCTTTCTCTGTATCGTAGGTAGTCTTCTTTTCTTTTGTGCTTTTCAGCTTATAAGTACCATATGCGATTCCGTCCTTCTCACGTATCGTAAGTGTTCTGAGATCCTCCAGAACGATTCCGTGAACATCTGCTGTTGTTCCATCCTCAAAAGTAATACGCATATCATATGTAGGAGCTTTATCCTCTGCGGTCTCGTCAGTATTCTCTTCTGCATTCTCCGCAGTTTTCTTAGAAAAATAGATTCTCTTTTTTTCTTTTAATTCAAAGAAATCATCCGCTTCCATCATATTTTCTGGAAAGTCTGTCTCATCAGCAGTCTTGATTGCAAGTCCTGTAATCTTTCTGGAGGTAGAGTTTTTTAATTTGAATGTAATGCATCCCTCTTTCTCCTCCCCGACTGTCTTTAACTCATCCGTTTTCTCCGCAGAAGCATCCTTATCTTCTGACTCTGCTTCATCAGATTCCTCTGCTTCGTCAACTACGGCTGTATCTGAGCTCTCTGTAGTCTCCTCAGCGGCAAAACAGCTTACTGGAGCTGCTACAGCTAATGTTCCTGCTAATAAAGCCATTAATAATTTTTTCTTCATGATAATTATTTCTCCTTATGTCTTTCTTTTCCGTAATCAGATAAAATTAATTAATTCAGAAGCTTATTCTGGTTTTCTCTTTATTATATCTGTATGTTCCCTTTGTACCATATTTAAACTTGTATCCGCTGTGAGCTTTGGGATTATTGCGGAAGGAATATGCAAAGTTCGGATCATATACATATCTTGTCTTTCCGAATTTAATCTCACACCATGCGTGTGCACCATTTTTTCCATTGGCCTGAGGTACGGAGCCTTTTACAAATTTCACATTTTTAAGACCTTTTACCTTCGCCATCATACAGAAGGTTGCGGCCATAACATAGCAGTCGCCTTTACCATTCTTAAAGCCGTAGGTTGCATAATATTCAACCTGATTCTGTCCTTTTTTCGGTTTTCCTACGCTACCCCAATATTTAATCTTGGTAGAACTCCACTTGAAAGCCTTCTTAAGGTCTCCTCCACACTTATCAAGGCGTGCACCAGCCAGTCCTTCTGCTGTGGATACTAAAGTAGCAACACCTTTTTTGTCGATGCGGTAATAATTCTTTTTGACTTTATAACCATATTTATTCTTAACCAGCTTGCCGTTCTTATAGCAATAGGTTTTACCCTCATTTACAAACAGTCCATTCTTCGGAGGCTGAGCCGGAGCTGGAGTAGGGGTAACTACCTCAGTTGTCTGTGCTGGTGTTGTGTTGGTTTCGCCCTCTGCAAATACAGGGGTAACCATTGTAAGTGTCATAGTAAGGGACAGCACTGCTGCCATTGTTTTAGTAAACTTTCTCATACTTATCTTCTCCTGATATTTTATCGTGCCTGAATGCCGTATACGATTTCGCCGCCAGTTGTCTTCTTTCCAAGCTGTACGAAAATGTTAGCATAGGTTAATTTAAGATCTTTACTGATACCTATATTACAGCTGGAAAGTGTTTTGGTTTTGGAAGGTCTGCCAAGAAGCTTACGAAGAACTGCTCCATCTGCCTTGTTCTTGCTTGCTGCCTTCAGCTGGTTACTTTTCTTGGCAACACGGACACCCTTCTTGTCAAAGTAGTAAGGAGTACCCTTAGCATCTGCATATACGCCTTTTTTCACTTTAAAGCCATTTCTGTCAAATCCGTAGTATTTCTTTCCAATCTTTTTTACTACAATATTCTTCTTACAGCCAGATACCTTCGGGGCAGCGTAAGCAACGCCATTCTTACCAAAATACTGCTTTTTGTCTGGACTCCAGCAATTCTTCTGCATCACACCATTCTTATAAAAATAAGTCCTGGAGCCTTTCTTAACGATACCATCCAGAAGTGCTGGTGTAGGAGTAGCAACCGGAGTTTCAACAGCAGATGTCACATTATTACTGCTGTCTACAGCCTCGGCATTTACAATTACCGGTATCTGGAGCATAAATGCACACATGGCTGGAAGAAGTAATTTTTTCCATTTTCTCATTTCTTGATTCTCCTTTTATAAATATTATATTTTTAAAGCAGACAGACTGCCTTAAAACTTCACCTTTGATCGCACTGAATAAGCGAAATGTGTAGAAGCACCAAACAGTGGTCCCATGTTATCATAATATAATCCGTCGATCATTACGAATCCATGGTCTCCTGTAGTGGCGATCACATAAGGCTCATAGCTCAATACCCTGGCACATGCTGCTACTGCACTTGCAATTCCATAACAGCTTCCGGCAAGATTATTATCGAACATATAGATTGCCGACTGATATGGCCAGGTCTGAGTCTTAAACTCTGCATCTGTAGGATTGATCCATGGTTTAAAATCAGTATATCCCATCAAATAGTTAAAGCAGATTCTAAACTTCTGACTATTGGACATATTAGGGGAGGTATGCTTTTCAACAAATTTTTTCGCCTTACGCATACATTCTGCTTTCAGAGAAGAAACCCTTATTGCAACACCATCTGAATTGATCTCGTACTCTTTGCCTTTAATCTTATAGCTTATTTTATTCCTGATCAAAACACCCTTGGAATTAAAATAGTATTTCTTATTATGGATAGTCTTCAGACCAGTTACACGATAACCCTTTTTGCCTATATAGTATTTCCGTCCTTTTACTGTCAACCATCTGCCAGCTGGTACAGGCGTACCATTCTTACGTATATAGTAAAACTGTCCATTATCCTTTACCCATCGTTTCGAGGCAAGGACACCGTTAGATAAATAATAGCGTTTCTTCTGCTTAAAGGTCTGCCATCCGGAATAACGAATACCACCTTTCTGAAGATAATATTTCTTACCCTGGATCGTAACCCATCCAGACTGCTGAAGGAAACTACCATCCTCCTGCCTCCACTGGTATCCCTTTTCCACAGATACCCAGCCAGGTTTCGGCTCGGGCTGAGCACTTTCATTCTCATCTCTTATCTCGGCTCCGGTCTCCTGGGAAACAGTTCCTGTCAGATTATCCACTGCAGGCTCTGCATATACCAGCTGTAAGGGCTCAATAGCAAGTGCAGCTGTTATTAACAAAATCAGCACACGACCTCTCTTCTTCATATAATTCTCCCCTTCCACTTGATACCTCATTATATCGCATTACTTTATTTAATTGTAAAAGCAGTTTTCCATATTATAACAAAATCGAGTATAATTTTCCACTTTTAGAGCGTAGAATGTATAAAATTAACTTTTTCGTAAAGACTTTTATATAAACTTTACAAGGAGGTTTTTATGTTGCCTGTAATTTTACTTATTGTTTTATTTTTTGCGTTGCAGCTGCTTGTACTTTTCTGTTGTGTTGCGGCGGGAAATGATCCTTATTCACAGTTTCTTTCAGACGAGGAACAGGTGGAATATCTGGCGCATTGGAAAAAAGAACATGGATATAAATAATCTTTGATAAGGAAAGGGAAGCGCCACAGTTTTCCGTATATTGGTAAGTACCCATAAAGTATTTTTATATATGAAAAAAGGCAGTGCTTATAACAATACTGCCTTTTTTCATAAAACACCTATATGATAATACACACAAGACCGCCTTTACTGTCATTTACGATTTTCTGCATGGTATCCTGAAGCTTCACCTGGCTTTCCTCTCCGATCATGGTCAGCTTGCTGCGGATGCCATCCTGTACCAGCTGTTCAATGGATTTCCCGAAAATATTCGTCTCCCAGATGCTCTCTCCTCTTGCATCGCTTTCTCCAATATAAGTGATCAAGTCTTTTGCCTGCTGCTCCGTACCTACGATCGGAGCAATTTCAGTTTCAATATTTGCTTTGATCATATGAATAGACGGACTCTTTGATTTAATTTTCACACCATATTTATTTCCCTGGCGGATCACAGCCGGCTCTTCCAGCTGAATCTGGGAAAGCTCTGGTACAACTACACCGTAACCGCTGCTATTTACTGCATCCAGGGCATCTTTAACCTTTACATACTTTTCCTTCATTGCAGCAAGCTCCTTCATCGTATGGATCAGCTCATACTCACTTTCCATGGGGATTCCACTCATATCGCTAAGCATCTTATAGTAATATTTATCATCTATCTGAAGCCGTATCTGAATGGTTCCATCAGAAAGACCTACGTGATCCAGAAGAGTATCCTGTACATAAGGACCTTCCAGTTTTACCGATTCCCTAGTAACATCACGAATGTGTAAAAGCTTCTTCATGCACACTTTGATCTGGGAAAGGATCTGGCTTTTCAATTCGCTGTCTGCAGGCAGCATTTCCACCCATTTGGGAATAAAAAACTGCAGCTGGGCAATGGGAAATTCATATAAGATTTTTTCCAGGAGCAATGCGACATCTTCTTTTTTCAACTGCTCACAGTTAACTGCAACAACTGGTACCTGGTACTTCTTCTGAAGCCCGTTAACCATCTGAGTAGTTTCCTCTTTATATGGAAACTGAGAGTTTACTACAATGAGAAATGGCTTTCCCTGTGTTTTCAATTCAGCCACAGTCTGTTCCTCGGCCGGAACAAAATTTTCCCTTGCTATTTCTCCAAAGCTTCCATCAGCGGTAATCACAAGACCGATTGTGGAATGTTCCTGGATAACCTTTTCTGTTCCTGCTTTTGCAGCTTCATGAAAGGGGATTGCCCTGGAAAACCAGGGTGTTTTTACCATCCTCTCTTTACCATCCTCAACGTTTCCTCCGGCATCCTTTACAAGAAAACCAACACAATCGATAAGCCGCACTTTTGCCTTCCTGTCTTCGCCAAGATCAACTGATACAGCTTCTTTTGGGATAAATTTGGGTTCCACAGTTGTGATCATTTTTCCGGAACCACTTAATGGAAGCTGGTCCCTGACCTCTTTCTGCATTTTTTCATCCATTCCGGGCAAAGCCACCAGTTCCATAAATCTGCGGATAAATGTTGATTTTCCTGTACGGACAGGGCCTACAACGCCTATGTATATATCGCCTCCGGTTCTGGCCTGTATATCACGGTAAACCTGAAAATTTTCCATACAAAAAAGCCCTCCTGCCTGATTATTTAAAGGTCTGCAAGATTTGTTTACAGCGTAATGCTTATACTCTTCCTCTAAATAATATGCAGTCGGGCTTTTTATTATACTTGTACATCGAAAATTAAGTTTCTGCTATATTGACGCAGGATGATCTCTTCATATGCAAGGCGGAGGAAGAAGGCGTAGCGGTGGTTACGGTGGCTGACGCAGCCGCTTTCAAGAGCCTTTTCAAGCGCGCTCTTGCGCACCATATTATTGCCTGTCCAGCTACTATATTTCAGCATCAATAGAAATCATTATGGAGCAGTTTGTGTTCTTTGCCTTTAAGCAGTCCCTGATACAGTTCCAGAACCATAGGGTTCTCGTCGGATTTCTTGATCAGCATTGTATTGTCGGCATTATACAAACCTTTCGCTCTTGCAGCTTTGGTTCTGTCACCGGCCCGTACCGGCTGGCCACCGCCCATAATACAGCCACGGCGGCATGCCATTACTTCAATGAGATGATAGTTTGCTTCGCCGTTCTTTACACGTTCCATAACGGTTCTTGCATTTGCAAGACCACTGGCCACACATACATTGATATCCATTCCCTTGTATGGAACTGTGAATTCTTTGATTCCTTCATCTCCACGGACACCACACTCAGAAATCTCCCGCATGGTCTCCTTGGAATGATCCGGGCTTAAGCGGCGTAGAACCGCCTCTGTAACACCGCCGGTAACTCCAAAAATAACACCTCCGCCAGAGCCAAATCCAAATGGCATATCACATGCTTCAGGCTCTAACTGTGCAAAATCAAGACCAAAGTTATCGATCATGCGCAGCAGCTCTGTAGTTGTAATTACAATATCTGTATCCTGTTTCTCATCGGTAAAACTGTTCGGACGGATTGCCTCAGCCTTCTTGGCTGTACATGGCATAATAGATACCATAACGGTCTTTTTACCCTTGGCATTCTCCGGATCACGGAAGTATTCTTTAATAACTGCAGACATCATTCCCTGTGGGGATCTGCAGGTAGACAAATTCGGGATATAATCCTTATACTGGTCCGTAATAAATTTCACCCAAGCAGGACAGCAGGATGTCAGAAGCGGAAGCTTCTCCCCTTTCTCAACTCTTTTTAAGAACTCTGCGGACTCTTCCATAATGGTAAGATCGGCACTGAAAGTGGTATCATAAATCTCGTCAAATCCCATTCTGTGGAGTGCATTGACAATCTTACCCATTACGCTCCGTCCCTTCGGAAGGCTGTAATGATCACCTACCGCAACACGAACTGCCGGCGCAATCTGTGCTACTACACGTACATCAGGATCTGCAAGAGCTTCCCAGACTTCATCCATATGCGTCTTAATGGAAATGGCACCTGTCGGACAATATACACGGCACTGTCCGCAGTTTACACACTGGGTTTCTGCGATTTTCTTATTAAACGCAGGAATTACAATAGCCTCTGTTCCACGGTATGCAAAGTTCAATGCTCCGATTCCCTGAAGCTCCTCGCAGGCACGGACACAGTCACCACAGAGGATACATTTGTTCGGGTCACGGATCAGAGATGGTGAACTGTCATCAATCTCATACTGCTCTCTTGTATTCTGAAAACGGATGTTATGTACTCCAAGACGGTGAGCCAGCTCCTGAAGCACGCATTCTCCACTCTTTACACAGGTTGTACAGTCACGGCAATGTGCTGCGAGAAGCAGTTCCACAATCAGTTTCCTGTATTTTTTGATCTTACCTGAGTTTGTATAAATTACCATTCCATCCCTTGGCTCCTCAGAACAGGAAGCGAAGGTTCTTCCTCTGTCATCCTCTACTGTGCACAGACGACAGGCTCCAAAAGTGGAAACCTCTGAGTGATAACAAAGTGTAGGAATATTAATGCCTGCCTTGCGGATTACGGTCAGGACATTTTTTTCATCTGTAAATTCGACTTTTCTGCCGTCAATCGTCATTGTACCCATAATCTGTCCTCCCTACATTTCCACATATATTGCATCAAAGTTACAGTTATCCTTACAGCTGCCGCACTTGATGCATACATCGTTATTAATATGATAAGGTGATTTGATCTTGCCGGAAATTGCCCCGGCAGGACAGTTCTTGGCACATTTTCCGCAGCCGATACAGAATTCCGGATTAATGTGGAACTGACGGAGTGCTGTGCAGACCTTTGCCCGGCACTTCTTGTCCCGGATATGCTCTTCGTATTCCTCGCGAAAACGCTTCATGGTACTGAGGACAGGAAGAGGTGCACTCTTTCCAAGTCCGCAAAGAGCCATGCTCTGAACCATTTTGGCAAGCTCTTCCAGCTCGTCAAGATCAGACATCTCCCCATTGCCTGCTACAATCTTCTCCAGGATCTCCAGCATACGCTTGGTACCCTCACGGCATGGAACGCATTTTCCACAGCTCTCCCGCTGGGTAAAGCTCATGAAGAAACGGGCAACTTCTACCATACAGGTATTCTCATCCATGACAACAAGACCGCCTGATCCCATAATAGCATCAAGCTTCTTTACAGAATCAAAATCAAGAGGAGCATCCAGCTGGTCTTCTACAAGACATCCGCCAGATGGTCCGCCAATCTGAACGCCTTTAAATGCAGCACCGCTCTTCAGACCGCCGCCAATATCATAAATAATCTCACGAAGTGTTGTTCCCATTGGAACTTCAATAAGACCTGTATTCTCAATTGCTCCGGTCAGTGAGAAGGTCTTGGTTCCCGGGCTTCCCTCTGTTCCGATGGTGTGGAACCAGTCAGCACCCTGTATGATAATCTTCGGAACATTTGCGTAAGTCTCAACGTTATTTAATACAGTTGGCTTGCCCCACAGACCTTTCTCAACAGTACGAGGTGGTTTTACACGAGGCATACCTCTGTTTCCCTCAATGGAAGAGGTAAGGGCAGAACCTTCACCACATACGAAAGCTCCTGCACCACGATTAATATGCAGATGGAAATTCACACCGCTGCCAAGGATATGATCTCCAAGGAGACCATATTTCTCAGCCTGGGAAATAGCAAGACGAAGTCTGGCTACGGAAAGAGGATACTCTGCACGAACATATATGTATCCGTTCTCAGCGCCAACTGCGTAAGCGGCAATGATCATGCCCTCGATCATCTTATACGGATCGCCTTCCATAACGGAACCATCCATAAATGCTCCCGGGTCACCCTCATCACCGTTACATACTACATATCGGGTTTTCTCAGCCTGTCTGGCTACCTGTGACCACTTCTTACCAGCCGGGAAGCCGGCGCCTCCGCGTCCGCGAAGACCAGATCTGGTAACTTCATCAATTACATCCTGGGGAGTCATCTCTGTAACTGCCTTGGCAAGAGCAGAAAAACCGCCTGCTGCAATATATTCGTCAATGGATTCCGCGTCAATCTTACCACAGTTTTCAAGAACGATCCTGGTCTGACGGTTAAGGAACGGGATATCCTCAGGCTTTGGACAGATTTCATCTCCATGGCGGTAAAACAGACGATCTACAGGATGTCCAAGGCGTACAGTTCGCTCCACGATCTCCAGGCAGTCCTCCTCCTGAACATGTACATACTGATATCCGTATGGTTCAATCCTTACAAGAGGTCCCAGCTCGCAAAGACCCTGGCAGCCAGTCTTGATAACGCCTACGTGAGGGATATCTTTCTGCATTTCAATCTCTACACCATCAATACCTTCACAGAGTCTTACCATCTCATCATAGATTTTCTGAGCACCGGAAGCCATACATCCGGTACCGGAACAGACAAGAACACGGCATGTGAAGCTCTGGATATTCTGTTCGATCTCAGCTTTTTTGCTTTGCAGCTCTTCTTTACTGTTAATCCTCATCCGTTCTCACCTCTCAATCTGTTAATAAGCTCTACTACCTTCTCCGGTGTCATCTTGGCATGCACTTCTTCATTCACCATACAGGTGGGAGCAAGCCCGCAGGCACCAAGACAGGATACGGTCTCCACAGTGAACATCATGTCATCTGTGGTATGCTTCTTATTGCTTAATCCCAGTTCTTTCATGAATGCTTCTTTAACCGGGATTGACTTTCTTACATGACAGGCTGTGCCATCGCATACCTTGATAATGTATTTTCCTTTAGGTTCAAAAGAAAAGTTCTCATAAAAGGTTGCAACACTGAAGGCCTCGCTTCAGTAACGCCGATCTGTCCGGCTACGTAGGTCAGAAGTTCTGCAGGCAGGTACCGATATTCCGCCTGGATATCCTGCATGATGGGGATTAATGAGGCAGCACACCGCTCATAATGCTCAATAATCTCATCTGCTTTCTTGTAATATGACTGATCTACCATTTTGTTAACCTCCTTACTTGCCAGATGCCTCCAGGTCTTTTGTCCCCGTCCTCCAAAGCTTCCGGCTTTGCGTATTTTTTAACAGACATGACTATTTTTGTAATGAAATTATATATTTTTTTGTTCATTTTGGCAAGCAAATATGAATAAGTTTATTTATTAACAATATTTTTGCACAATTATGTATCTGGAATTATATTGAAATATACAAAAAGCCGGATTGCTTAAGTTGTACAAATGATACAACAGCAAATCCGACTTTTCTAAATCGTGTTTTCTTTTATTTTTCAAAATCATCCACCGATTTGAGCCATGATGTGGGATTCTTCGTTTCCCTTCTTATGTTCCTGAAAATTGTGGCCTACAGGCTTTTCATAAATGACTTTTTCTATCGTTTCTTTAAGCATCCCATCAGAACAACCACTTCGAAGCAAAACCTTCAGATCTGCTCCGTCCTCAAATTGCAGGCAGCCTTTCAGAAATCCGGTAGAAGTAAGCCTTACACGGTTGCAGCTGTCACAGAATTTGTGGGACAGGGCACTGATAAATCCGATCCTGCCTGTAAACTTCTCCAGGGTATAATAATGACAGGGACCATTTCCAAGCTTTTCTTCCGTTGGTGTCATTGACCCATATTTCTTTTCCAGAACAGACTTTATCTGTTCCTCTCCCCTGGCTGCAAACTCCTTGCCCAGACCGATTGGCATCATTTCAATGAAACGCACATGAAGAGGATTCTCCCTTGCAAGAGCTGCCACCTGTAAAAGTTCCTCGTCCGACTGAAAAGTGGGGACACAGTTCAATTTCACTTTCAGGGAAGGGTAGGAAAGTGCTGCCCTAAGTCCCTTTAAAACCTGGTGAAAATCGTCCCTACGGGTGATTTTGCGAAATGTGGTTTCTTCTAAAGTATCCAGACTGATGTTTACGGCATCCAGACCGGCCTCCATCAGGCCCGGAAGCTGTTCTCCCAAAAGGATTCCGTTGGTGGTCAGTGTAACCTGGCAGATCCCGGGAATGGCTTTCAGCTCTTTTACTAATGGGGTGCAAATTCTGCGGACAAGAGGCTCTCCTCCTGTCAGTTTGATTCTGGAAATCCCAAGTTCACTGGCCACCTTACAGATTCTCACGATTTCATCTGTATCAAGAAGTTCTGTCCTTGGAATCTGACGGATTCCCTCTTCCGGCATACAGTAGATACAGCGGAGATTGCACCTGTCTGTCAAAGATATCCGCAGATAATCAATATTTCTTCCGTATCTGTCAAGCATAAACCATTTCATCTCCCTCAGAGATCACACCGCCTTTGATTACTCTGGCAAAAACACCTTCGCGGGGCATAATGCAATCTCCCATGATCTTGAAAATCTCGCAGCCGTTGTGACACTGCTTTCCAATCTGCGTGATTTCCAGAATCACATCGTTGCATTTCAGACGGGTTCCTACTGGAAGGGTCTTAAAGTCAAATCCCTGTACGATCAGATTTTCCCCGAAAGCACCATCCTTTACCGGCGCGCCTTTTGCCTTAAATTCTTCTATTTTTTCATAAGACAGAAGGCTGACCTGACGATGCCAGTTTCCTGCGTGGGCGTCATTCTCCAGTCCATAATTTTCAATCAGTTTTACAGTGTGCACATTGACCTTCTGAGTTCCTCTTTTAACACTGATGTTCACTGCCATCACTTTTCCCATAGTGAGTTACCTCCATATATCTGTACCCTCTATAGTACAATATCTTACTGAGAAAAGCAAATTTTTTGTAATAGCAAAACAAACTTTTGCCGCAATAAGGATTTCAATAAAATTTTCTGCAACAAAAAAACTCTCCAGTTTTTACCCTGAAGAGTTTTTCTTCCGCTTGTACACATGATGTACTTCAGGTACATCGTTCTATTAACTCTAAACCAATTAAATATTAAGCGTTCACTTTACGCATAGCAGCCTCTACAACATGTCCAACCAGGACAGATGTTGTAACGCTTCCAACTCCGCCAGGAACTGGTGTAATAGCATCTACGATCGGCTCTACTGCTGCGTAGTCAACGTCTCCGCAGAGCTTGCCTTCTGCATTTACGTTGATTCCTACATCAATAACTACCTGTCCTGCTTTTACATAATCAGCGCCAACAACGCCAGCACGGCCTGCTGCTACGATGATAATATCCGCTTCGCGTGCCACAGACGGCATATCGACTGTTCTTGTGTGGCAGATGGTTACAGTTGCGTTTTTCTTAACAAGCATCATAGCTGCCGGTTTACCTACAACAAGGCTTCTTCCGATTACTACTGCCTTCTTACCTGTACAGTCGATTCCGTAATGATCAAGGATTTCCATACATGCCTGTGGTGTACATGGCGGGAAACCGATCTTCTTGCCTGTAAAAACACCAGACATGGAAAGGTCTGTCATACAGTCGACGTCTTTCTCAGGAGCAAGTGCATTCTCGATCACAGCCTGATCCAGATGTTTCGGAAGCGGACGGAACAGAAGTACACCATGGATATGATCGTCTTTGTTTACCTTATCAATGACTGCAAGAAGCTCGTCCTGAGCAACATCCTCCGGAAGAAGAATTTTCTCGCATGCAACACCTAATGTCTCACAACGCTTTGTTGCACCTTTCTCATAGGAAATATCACTTGGATTCTCTCCTACACGGATAATGCAAAGTGTTGGGTTAACGCCTTTTTCCTGAAGAGCTGCCACATTGCCTTTGATACGCTCGTTTAATGCAGCAGTTACTTCTTTACCTAATAACTGTTTTGCCATTTTTTAGTAATCTCCTTATATTATGATAAATCCAGTCATGCTCATACCAGTTTCATGGTAATACAGCATTTTGAGACTGCAAAAAAGACTTGCAGGATTTTGCTCCTGCCAGTTCTTTTCTTTTTTATCTTTATTTCAGTCTGCCAAGTACGCTGTCAAATGTCTCGTCTGCAAGCTTGCAGTATTTTTCAAGCATTGCATCAGCCTTTGCATTTAATTCTTCTGCATACTCTCTGTCTGCCATGGACTTTGTGTTGATATAAACGTTCAGGCTTGCACCTTTTAATGCAGCTTTGCAGAAAGTTGCAGCTACACCAGCGTCACTGATGGCAAGCTTGGAGCCTTTTGCAGCAAATTCCTTGATCAGGTCAAGTGCCTCACAGCATTTCTCCATGATTTCCATAGGAACAGAGCAGGCATCTTTTAATACGATTGCCATAACTCTTGCTTTTTCAGCTTTCTCTTCTTCTGTTTCTTTCGGCATTCCATATGCTTTGGAAAGCGGCTCGAATACTTCGGCGTCACGCTCAATCAGACGAAGGAAATCTTTCTGAAGCTGGTCGCATTTACCTTTCAGCTCCCACATTTCTTCCTCAACATCAGCATATTTCTTCTTACCAACAGTAAGGCTTCCTACCATGTTTCCAAGTGCAGTTCCCACAGCACCTACCAGTGCAGATGCTCCGCCGCCGCCTGGAACCGGGGCTTTAGAAGCAAGAACTTCTACAAATTCTGTACATGTACTTGTTGAAAATCCCATTTCGTTGTCTCCTTATTGTTCTTAGTCATCATGTAAGCCATGACCTTTTTATAACGCCAGGCGGACAGGTATATCCGCCTGATGTTTCTTTTTTCTTTGATTAGAACAGACCTGTGATCTTACCAGTCTCGTCAACGTCGATTCTCTCAGCTGCCGGAACTTTCGGAAGACCTGGCATGGTCATGATCTCACCCGTCAGTGCAACAACAAATCCAGCACCTGCGGAAACCTTCAGGTTACGAACTGTGATCTCGAAATCTGTCGGTGCACCGAGTTTTGTCTGGTCATCTGTTAAGCTGTACTGAGTCTTTGCAACACAGATCGGGCAGTTGCCAAAGCCAAGAGCTTCTAACTGTTTTGCCTGTTTCTGAGCGTTTGCTGTGAGAACAACTTTCTTTCCGCCGTATACTTTCTGAACGATCTGGTTCAGCTTATCCTCTATAGAACCGTCAAGCTCATAGGAATAAGAGAAGTCATTTGGCTCTTCGCAGAGACGGATTACTTCCTCAGCAAGCTTCAGGCCGCCTTCACCGCCTTTTGCCCATACTTCGGAAAGTGCAACGTTAACACCAAGCTCTTTACATTTTGCTTCAACAAGGTCAAGCTCTGCCTTGGTATCGGTCGGGAATGCGTTGATTGCAACAACACATGGAAGTTTGTAAACATTTTTGATCGTGTTTACATGTCTTAAAAGGTTCGGGATACCTTTCTCAAGAGCCTCAAGGTTCTCATTGTTAAGGTCTGCTTTTGCAACACCGCCGTTGTATTTAAGGGCACGTACAGTAGCAACGATCACAACTGCATTTGGATGAAGACCTGCCATACGGCATTTGATGTCAAGGAATTTCTCTGCACCAAGGTCAGCACCGAATCCAGCCTCTGTGATGGCATAATCAGCCAGCTTCATAGCCATCTTAGTAGCTGTTACAGAGTTACATCCATGAGCGATGTTTGCAAATGGTCCACCGTGAACGATTGCAGGTACATGCTCCAGAGTCTGAACCAGGTTTGGTTTCAGAGCGTCTTTCAGAAGAGCTGTCATAGCACCTTCTGCGTGAAGATCACCAGCTGTTACCGGTTTCTGCTCAGATACTTTGCCATATGTATAACCAATGATCATCTTGGAAAGTCTATTCTTCAGGTCTGTGATGTCGCTTGCAAGACAGAGAACTGCCATGATCTCGGAAGCAACTGTGATGTCATAACCGTCTTCACGAGGCATACCGTTTGTTCTTCCTCCAAGACCATCGATCACGTTACGAAGCTGACGGTCGTTCATGTCCACGCATCTCTTCCATGTGATCTTACGTGGGTCAATGTTCAGTGCATTGCCCTGGAAAATGTGGTTGTCGATCATTGCTGCAAGAAGGTTGTTTGCAGCTCCGATTGCATGGAAGTCACCTGTGAAATGAAGGTTGATATCCTCCATTGGAACAACCTGTGCGTATCCGCCGCCTGCAGCGCCGCCCTTAACACCGAATACCGGTCCAAGAGATGGCTCACGAAGTGCAACCATTGCGCTCTTTCCAAGTCTCTGCATTCCATCAGCAAGTCCTACAGTTGTAGTTGTTTTTCCCTCACCAGCCGGGGTCGGGTTGATTGCTGTTACAAGGATCAGTTTTCCGTCTTTCTTGTCGCTCTCTTTTAAGAGATTGTAGTCGATTTTTGCCTTATACTTTCCATACTGCTCCAGGTATTTGTCATCAATACCAGCTTTCTCTGCAATCTGGGTAATCGGCAGCATTTCGCATTCCTGTGCGATTTCAATGTCACTCTTGTATCCCATTGTAACTTACCTCCTTTTTACGTCACCGCTGTTACAGCATGACGCCTCCGCTTAATTTGGATTTATCAAAACGGATCCTGGTGCAGGCTCAAACACCCGCACTCCAGTCCGCTTTAATCAAAAAATATACAGCTCATGCATTTAGAAAACTTTAAATCTCGGTTAACTTTCACGCAGAATCTGTTTTACAATAACCTTACTGCTCTTTCGCTGCTTTCAGAAAAGCCTTCAAAGAGCCAATGATCACATCTCCCATAACCGCCATATCTTCCGCAGCAAAGGATACCGGGAAATTGTCGGAAAACAGGATCTGGGAAGACGGCGGGAACTCATCGTCCCCCTCCCACAGGATCATCTGGATCTGATATCCCGGATAAATGGAAAGCTCATAAGCCACATCTCCGAATTTCACCGGAGTGCATTTCATATGATCCATTACAAGCCGGAAATCATCCAGTCTGTTTCCATAGGTAAATGCAAGCCTTTTGATACAACGTCCGTCAAACTGTCTCAGGTACACTTCTCCCCATGGCATTTCCCGGTAAGTTTTAAACCTGCCAGTCCCCACAGAGGCGGAACCATTTAACAGAAAACGAATGGTAAGAATCTTTGCGTAGATCATATCCTCCAGAGGATAACATTTCTTCTCATCTGCCACATGTTTTACCTGGAAATCCGGATATGTGATCTTATATTCAGAGCCCAGGAAAGTCAGAGTAAATTCCTTAGCCTCTTCATCATATGGAATGGAAAGTCTGGATGCGATCTCCTTCGGGTCAGCTTTTGCATACAGCTCAAGATAATGCTCCCATGGCATTCTCTCCTTGCTGTCTTTATCATAATTTAAGTCATCAATTGTAAATGGCATTTTATTAATTACTTCCTGTTCTGTAAATCATTCATTACATCAGGGAACATTCCCGTATCTGTATGAGGAATAAAGCACGCTCCTACAAATTCGTCCATATAAGTTGGCACTGTAGAAAGCTCCATATATGTCATGTTTGCAGCAAGCTCATAGGTCTTCTTCTCGGCCTCTGTAGAAAGAAGCATCAGATAGGAACCCGTCAGGGAAGAGTTGCCGATATAATGGAATTTCTCCAGAGGGATATCCGGGAACATTCCGATGTTTACAGCATTTCTCATATTGATTCCGCTTCCAATACCACCGGCAACGTATACATCATCGATCATGCTCACGTCAAAATCAAGACTATTTATCATAGTTCTGATAGCTGAGAAAATAGCACCTTTGGCACGGATAAAGTTGTCAATATCAACCTCTGTGATCTCAATATCCTTCACAGAGCCTGCATCCTTTTCAAATGCGATCACATAGCTTCCCATTCCGTATTTATCGTGACGGATTCTCTCCCCCTCACGGACAAATTTACCCTTAGGTTGATGATTCCGCACATAAAAAGCTCGCTGATCACATCAATGATTCCGGAACCACAAAGTCCAACCGGCTTGGTTCCCGGTTCTCCAACTACTTTATAAGTTGGTTCCATAGTCTCCTTATCAATGGTACAAGCTTCAATAGCTCCATCAGTTGCACGCATACCGCAGCTGATATCACCACCCTCAAAAGCCGGACCAGCGGAACATGCACAGCTCATCATAAAATCAGAGTTGCCAAATACCAGCTCACCGTTAGTTCCAAGATCGATAAATAAAGAAAACTCTGGTCTGTTCCAGATCATGCTTACTAAAGTTCCGGCAGTGATATCACCGCCTACATAGCTTCCGATATTTGGCGCAATGATAATATGCGCATCTTTATTGATAGCAATTCCCACATCAGAAGCAAAAAGGGAATTGGTTTTGAAGAATGCTGGAATATACGGCTCCATACGGACCGGATCCGCGTTGATCCCGGCAAACAGATGATTCATCGTTGTATTTGCTCCCACAGACATTCTGTAAATATGGCTGGCTGGAATGCCTGCACTTTTACACATCTGTGCGATCATTGGATTGATTGTCTCTTTAATGACTGCATCCTGCAGTTTCTTCTTACCGCCTGGCTTCTGCTGTTCGATGATACGGTTGATAACATCTGCTCCGAAACGGATCTGTCCGTTTCCAGAGGAAGCCTTGGCAAGAATCTCTCCGGTCTCCATGTTGATCAGGACTGCAGAAACAGTTGTGGTACCAATATCCACTGCAAGTCCGCCCACTACCACTTCTTCATCTTTTCCGAAAATATCGTATACAAAAAGATCATTAGGAGCAGTACGAACTACACATTTTACTTTGAAATGATTTTCCCGGAGGACATCCGGCAATTTTCTTAATACAGCGTAAGGGATCCTTACCTGTTTCAGATTCATGTATTTCTTTAAAGCTCTTGTAAGGCGCTCATTATCCGGCATGGTGTCATCAAGACTTGGCTCATTCATATCAAGTTCAATTACATCCAGACTGTTTCTGAGCTCAATACCGGTCATTTCTACGTCTCTTTTGGAATTCTCGAAAATGGCAATTTCCTCTTTGGAGCTGAGATCTGCAACCTTCATTCTGCTCTTGTAAGCAGACGCAATATCAGGTACCAGTACGGTCACATCTGCACAGATCTTGCTGGTGCAGGCAAGACGCCATCCCTCCTGATATTCTTCCTCACTGATATGTAAGGTTTTCTTGCTGTCCAGTTCTCCTTTTTTTAACTGTACCCGGCACTTTCCGCAGGAAGCATTTCCGGAGCACGGCGCGTCGATGGCCACATTGGCCTCTCTGGCTAATTCAAGTAAATTGTCCCCCGCATTGGCAAAATGTTCTACCACACTGCCATCTTCAAAAGAAAATGTAACCTTAAACATCCGGCACTCACCTTTCTCATATGGTCATATATCTGCCAAAACAGACATCATTATTATTCTTATCCGTTAGAAAAAGGGACTGAGGCCAAAGCCCCAGCCCCTTTTGTATCTTACGTCCCTATTTAGAAACGAATTACAAATAATTACAGTTCAAGATAGGAATCAGCATACAGGGTGTTGCCCTTGAATACATCGCAGGATTTGATTGTTTCCATAAGACGAAGGTCGTTAGGGTTAACAATTGCGGATGTAAGGCCCTGCATCATAGCCATAGCAACTAATGCGGAATCCATGATTGGACGGATGTTCTTCGGCATACCGTTACTGTTGTTGGACAGACCACCTGTAGAGTTCAGTCCCATATCGGAGAACATTTTAATAGCCTCAAGTACTTCCATCTGTTTGTCCTGCATTCCTTTAACAACCAGGAACAGCGGGTCAAACCACAGATCACTTGCGTCCATACCATGCTCCATACCTCTTTCAAGAAGCATCTGGCAGTACATCATACGCTCGTCGTTGTCTTTTGCAATACCTTCACCGTTGCAAAGAGCGATAACGATTGCATCGTTAGCTGCTGCAAGGTCGATGTTCTCAATTCTTCCAGCTGCATCAGCAGAGTTTACGATTGGTTTTCCTTTGGAACGGTTGTATACGGAAATACCAGCCTCAATTGCTTTTTTGTTGGATGTATCCAGAGACAGCGGAACGTTGTCGAAGTTCTCCTGAAGAAGCTTAACAGCCCATTTCATCAGGTCTTCTCCATCGTTCTCAGCTGGTCCGATGTTTACATCAAGATAAACAGCACCAGCATCAAGCTGCTGTTTTGCTCTCTTTAAGATCGGCTCAGGATCTCTCTCTGTAAATGCTTTGTTTACAGAAGGTGCTGTTGTTGAAAGTCTCTCTCCAATTGTAACAAATTTTGCCATGTCAAATGTTCTCCTTTACATTTATAGTGGTGCCGCCCATAAGCGGCATACCCTTTTAGGGTCTTAAAGGCTTAAATCAGCCTTCAAGATCCTTTAAGAACTTCACAAGCTGTACAGCTTCTCTTGGTCCAACGATGATTTCCCATCCTGGAAGTTTTGCTTCCAGATCACCCTTCAGGACTGCAACCTTACCTGGGATTACCAGACGTCTGCTCTTAACATTTGGCTCTACTTTCTCTTTGAAGAATGTAGAAATACTGTTTCCGGAGAATTTTCCTGCTGCCCAGGATGTCAGTACGGATAAACCGCCGGCATCGTTGATAACAAGATTAAGCGGAACACCGGAACGCTCCAGCTCTCCAGATACAAGGAAATATGTAAGAGCGAAGTCAACAGTTGTAACAACAAGAGAATTCTCATCTCCACCGTTCATCGGGTAGATACCTGGCTCTACACGCATTGGCTTCTGCGGGTCAGTAAATACGTTCTGACGCAGACCATATAACGGAAGTGCCTCTGCATATGTCATACGCTCCATAACAACGATGGAACCGTATTTCATTGTAAACATAGCTGCCAGACCTGCCTGAAGGTGATAGTCACCACCAGCGATCTTTGCAAGGTTTACGATGGATGGATAACCGAATGTTCTGTCCTGATCCTTCAGAGCTGCACGACGTACCTGTACGGCATTGCCGAAGGTCTCTTTGATGTCAGCGCCTGTTACATCAAGTACCAGATTCTTGTTTCCAAGTTTCTCGATTGCTGCTGTAGTATCATATAACTCGTTAAGATCTTTGCCAGATACACCAAGAACAACACCAGCTGCTGTTGCAACTGCGTTCATAGCCTCATAGTTAGAAGCATTTGCTCCGTTTAATACCGGCTTGCTGTCTTTGCAAACCTCAAGGGCTGCTTTTGCGATCTCCGGATCAGAACATCCAAGGATCAGGGTACGTCCAAGAGCTGCTGCTTTCTGTACAAGTGCTACATATTTGTCAGCTGTTGCTTCTGCATCGCAGTTTACGTAAACGATCTCTGCGTACATTCTCTCACCGATACGGTCATAATCAACCTTCGGGATCTCAGCCAGTTTTGCATCTACAGTAGCGTCATCCATGCATGTGCAAAGCTCTACTGCATATCTTGTCTTGTTTACAAAGGTCTTCTCATGTCTGAAAAGAACGGTCTCACCACCAAGGGTAAGCTCCTCATCGCCAGTACCAATCTTGATCGTCTTCATTGGCGGAGCAGTTGCCTCGGAAAGAGATGCTAATGCTTCCTCAGACATATGTGGACACTGCTCAATCTTTAAAGCGCCCTGTGCAACTTTCATGGAGAAAGCCATACATGTCGGGCATCCACATTCCTTACAGTTTTTCTTTGGTGTTAATTTAAAAATCTGAATACCATTCAGTGCCATATCAATTTTTCCCTCCTAAAAATATTACACAAGTGCTTTGATCATCTTAGCGATGGTCTTTACAGACTCTGGATGTCTTAAGATAACTGCGTCAGATCCTGCTGCCAGGTCTGCTGCTGCTGTCATAACTTCCATGTCGATACCACGCTCATCCTCTGAGCCCCATTCTGGCATATCTTCCTCAGTTGCAACTGATTCCTTTACGCCCCATGTCTCAGAAGAAACTGGTGTAATAATAGGCATCTGCAGCATGTTATCATTCTGGGATAATGCTGCACCTTTGATACGGTCCATAGTGGAAACAACATACTCGTAACCATAACCAACGGTAGCTGTTCCTACGTTCATAACGATCTTCTTCGCATCAACACCTAACTGTGTTGTTACTACGTTCAACTGTTTTGCAAGGTTGATATCATCAGCGGACTCAGCGCCTACGATCTGGTTGTAAGCAAGTCCTGCTGCAGCACCGATTGCCTTGTAGTTTTCTTCCTTCTCAGACATCACGATCACGTTTCTGCCCTGAAGTGCCTCTGCAACCTTCGGAAGAAGTTCCGCATCCTTCTCCACATTTTTGCAGCCTTCAACTACTAATGGACAGTCGATTGCATCTGCAACCTCTTTTACGATTGCAATAAGTTCTTCTGTAGATTTGTTTACTCCGTTTGGATCTCCGCCTTCCAGGTTGAGTACAACGAAATCTCCACCTTCCATAGCTGCTGCTTTCTGAGCGATCTCAGCCATGGTGGTGCATCCTTCATAATATGCTTTGATTCCAGGTGCAAAGTCATCAAGTCCCATATCCGTGATCTCTACACCGATTTTCGGGCTGTTCTCGGTTGGTGCGTCAAATGTATAGAAAGGAAATGTAGAATTTCCTCCAATAGTAACCGCTTTATCGCCAGTTCCAACCGTAACAGTGTTGATCTTTGCGTTGAACTTCTGTGGTTTCTGATTAAATGGCATTTCTTAAAGCCTCCTTAAAAATTTGTAAAAATTATACAGAACCATTATACTACATCATCGGATCCATTGACAATGCAGGATGGTTATGTTCTGTTAAAAATGCAACAAGAACTTCCGGATCTGTGGCAACGGTCTCATCACCGATCATATCAGTGAAGTTGTCAATGCCATAGAGTTCTTTTGCAGTCTTATTGAGTCGCTCCGCCACGGTCTCTTTTAATTCCTTTGGCATCCATACGATACGCTCAATTCCGCCCTCTGCCTTCATGAATTTCTTGGATGAAATAAAGTGTTTTCCATGTCCCATAAAGCCTGGTGTCTGAACACCGCCGCCGGTCATGGAAGCCATCTCGGAGAACGTCATTCCAAGAGGTGTCATGCCTGCATACTCACGGTTTGCGATAACCACACCATTAGAAAATGGCTCAATACCGCAAATACACTCGAAGCATCCGCAGGAGGTCATAGGATCCTGCATGATGGAGTACAGAGTAACATGCTCCAGAGCACCCTGGGAATATTTCTTTACTGCTTCATCAACATCCTCGTAAGAGCCCAGATTTACATCGATCGGGCGCTCCTTGGTGATGATCTGACATGGGCCGTTTGGATCCAGTTCATTGGTTGCTTTTGCATCCAGCCATGAAACGGCTCCACAAAGTCCAAGTCTCTCCGGTGTTACTACGCAGACATGTGACGGAGAAAATGCCTGACACAGGATACAGCTGTAATAAACATCTACAGATTCATCAGTCAATGTCTCCAGACGTGCATCACGTTTGTCAAAAGTAGGGATTGCTACTTCATGACGCATTCTGGTACACTCATCCGGATCTGTATAGACAGTTACCTGACACTTATCTACAACAGCCTCGAACTCATTCTTTACCTGAGTGTAAAGAACTTCACCAAAGTGTTTTGCTCTGAAACCTGCTGCAAAAGCATCATTGCTGATACGGATACGGAACATATCCCTCTGTCCTGTGTGATATACACCTTCAATGCAGTTTATATAATTGTGGAATTTACGCTCGATAACCGGTTCAAAATCCGGCTGCATCTTCTTACCAGCTACTTCTACCACGTAGGCAAGGCTGTGCTTGCTTCCAGGTTCGAAGCTATCGACTTCCGGACCTACGACAGTAATCTTGTGATCCTCGACCTCGTTCATTTCCTTAGTCTGCACAAGCTCTACGCAGTCCACACGGGAACCGTCAAATTCCACACGCATATCTTTACGACGAATGATCTCACCTTCAAAGGCAGACGCAAATGCTACCGGAATATCCACCTTTGTGATCTTGATCTTGATTCCTCTTGCTTCAAGGGAAACCTTATTAAAGTCAGCAACGTTCGGACACGCGATCAGGGCTCCTGGTACTTCCACAATGTTCTCATCCTCATTGGAGATTACCGGGAAACCAAGCTTGATCGCACCAGCACCGGCTGCAAGAACTACATCATCAACAGGTTTGAAAGCATTTACAAATGCCGGAACCCTGTCTTTGGTGTATGTAAGAAGGCTTGCTGCATCGCCAGGTGTTACATTGCCGAAGATCAGTGCTGCACGAAGTGCAACAGATACAACGTGGATAACAGATGTTACGTCTTTTCCCAAAGGAACAATTCGTAAATTATAGCCCATCTTAAGACCAAGCTCCTGTGCCTGGTCAATGATACCGCCAACTAATGTTACCAGGATACCCTGTGCCTGATAGCTCTTGATCAGGTCAACACCTTCCTGTGCAGTCGGTGCGCTACCAAGGATAACGGCTACACCAGGGATATCTCCTGTTACAAGCGGTACACCAAGCTCACGGATAATGGAATCTGCAAGATGGCCATAACAAGGCTCCTGATAGGGTTCTGCCCCATCAAGATACTTCAGTGCTTCAATAAATTCCGCACAGAGGGCTGTTGCTACACCTGACATAAGAGCATCATCCAGAGCATGCTCTCTTGTCATAAGAGATTTTACGACGCCAAGGGCTGCCTGCAGTTCTCCAAGTGTTTTGATCTTCACACCGGTTACTGCATAATAGCATGGAAGACAATATGCTGTGTGTGGAAATCCCACTGCCTTATCTGCACCATGCTGCTGTACAGCATCGTTTACGGCTTTTTCTGTTAGACCGTATACTGCATCATTACCGCTGAAAATTCTGTTAATTAACAATTTTCTGCATCTCCTTTTCTGTTAATCTTCTATCACAAACCATGTAAGGCTCCGCCTCTATCCATTGGTTTGCTGCTAAATAAATTATCAGATACAGATCATTTCATTCCGCAATCAAAATGATCTGCTTGTTCGCCCTCCGCAGCGAAACTATAAATCAGTATTCCTGCCGGAAATAGTGGATCCCGGAGCCTGTCTAAAGGAGACAGACTCCAGGGAAATTATCTCCATTTTGCAGCAGGAGCTGCTGGATAAATTACATCATCGGGTCAAGTCCAAGTGCCGGATGTCCCTTCTCTGTAAGGAATCCTACCAGAGTCTCAGGATCTGTAGCAACAGTCTCATCACCGATCATATCTGTAAAGTTATCGATTCCGTAAAGTTCTTTTGCAGTAGCATTTAATTTCTCTGCGATGAACTCTTTTAATTCTTTCGGCATCCATACGATACGCTCGATACCGCCCTCAGCCTTCATGAATTTCTTGGAAGCGATGAAGTGTTTACCATGTCCCATGAATCCAGGAGTCTGAACACCACCACCTGTCATGGAAGCCATCTCAGAGAAGGTCATTCCGAGAGGTGTCATACCTGCATACTCACGGTTAGCAATAACTACACCGTTGGAGAATGGCTCGATACCGCAGATACACTCGAAGCATCCGCAGGAAGTCATAGGATCCTGCATGATGGAGTACAGGGTAACGTGCTCCAGAGCACCCTGGGAGAACTTCTGAACCGCTTCATCAACGTCTTCATAAGAACCAAGCTCTTCATTGATCGGACGCTCTTTGGTGATCACCTGGCAAGGTCCGTTCGGATCAAGCTCGTTGGTAGCTTTTGCATCCAGCCATGAAACGGCACCGCAAAGTCCAAGTCTCTCTGGTGTAACAACACAAACGTGAGACGGGGAGAATGCCTGGCAGAGGATACAGCTGTAATATACATCAACAGACTCGTCAGTGAGGTTTGCAAGACGATCATCACGTTTCTCGAATGTCGGAATTGCAACTTCATGACGGATTCTGGTACACTCAGCAGGATCTGTGTAGATCACAACCTCACACTTGTCAACAACTGCGTCAAATTCGTTCTTAACCTGAGTATAAAGAACTTCACCGATATGTTTGATACGGAATCCTGCATCAAATGCTGCATGGCTGATACGGATACGCTGCATATCTCTCTGACCGGTGTGATATACACCCTCAATACAGTTGATGTAGTTGTGGAATTTACGCTCGATAACAGGCTCAAAGTCAGGCTGCATGTTCTTACCGGCAACCTTAACAACGTATGCAATGCTGTTCTTGCTTCCGTCTTCCATCTCGTCAACTTCCGGTCCTACAACTGTGATCTTGTGATCCTCGATCTCAGAAGCGTCACAGGTATGTACAAGCTCAGCACAGTCAACACGGGAACCATCGAACTCAACACGCATGTCTTTACGACGGATGATCTCGCCCTCGAATGCAGATGCGAATGCAACCGGGATATCGATGTTTGTGATCTTGATCTTGATGTCACGAGCCTCAAGGGAAGTAGCGTTGAATTTGCTTACGTCCTCCTGAACGATAAGGCTCTTCGGTACACGGAAGATGTTCTCTGTCTCGTTTGTGATTACCGGGAAGCCAAGTGCGATAGCGCCAGCTCCGCAAGCAACTACAACGTCATCCAGAGGTCCGAATGCGTTAACGAATGCCGGAACACGGTCCATTGTATATTTCATAAGTGTACCTGCATCTCCAGGTGTTACGTTACCGAAGATCAGAGCTGCACGAAGTGCAACAGATACAACGTGGATAACTGCTGTAACGTCTTTTCCAAGAGGAATAACACGTACGTTTGCTCCAGTGTTCATGCCAGCTTCCTTCACCTGGTCAATGATTCCGCCAACCAGTGTTACAAGAATACCCTGTGCCTGATAGCTCTTTACAAGTGCAACACCCTCTTCTACAGATGGAGCTGTTCCAAGGATAACGGCTACACCAGGGATATCGCCTGTTACAAGCGGTACACCAAGCTCACGGATCACAGCATCTGCAAGGTGGCCATAGCATGGCTCCTCATATGGTGTTGCTCCGTCGATATATTTCAGAACTTCGATGAACTCTGCGCAAAGTGCGGTAGCAATACCGGACATGAATGCGTCGTTCAGTCTTTTCTCTCTTGTCATAAGAGTTTTTACAACGCCAAGAGCCTCTTTTAACTCTTTTAAGGTTGTAACCTTGGTTCCTGTTACTGAATAGTAGCAAGGAAGGCTGTAAGCGGTATCAGGGAAGCTTACTGCTTTGTCTTCGCCATGCTGTGCGATGGCTGCATCAATAGCGCCCTCTGTTAATCCATAAACAGCGTCGTTTCCGCTGAATACTCTATCAAATAAAGTCACTGTAGTACCTCCTATTATTTACAGACTTGATTCGTTGTCTATCTTTTCTTTAATCTTTCTGATCTCAGATGTTACTGTCTCACTGAAATCATAGGGTGATTTACCCTGGCGGTCTGCGTCCATAACTTCTACATTGTAATGGATCATTCCAAGAAGATCTTCTGCCGGAATCTTGTTGCGGATAAATTCTTCATCCTCTTCGTTCCGTACTTTGTTGGCCACTACCTTAACCTGAGTAATGCCAAGATCCTTTGCAAGACGTTTTACGTTTTTGTAGGTCTGTACACTTCTTGCACCTGGTTCGATCACCACAATAAATTCGTCCATGCTCTCCGTGGTTCCCCGGCCCAGATGCTCCAGACCGGCTTCCATATCCATAATTACCACATCATCCCTGTGCACTACAAGGTTGCTGATGATTCTTTTTAACATGACATGTTCAGGACAGACACATCCGCCTCCGCCTGTTTCCACGGTTCCAAGGACAAGCAGCTTTACACCATTACAAACCTTTCCGTAGGTGTCCGGAATGTCGTCTACCTTCGGATTCAGTGTATAAAACTGATTCTGGCTGTTGGCTCCGGTACGCTCCTCTACCAGCTTACGCATCTTGGAAATGGGAACGATGGAATCTAAAGTCTCCTCATCAAATCCAAGAGCCAGTCCCAGGTTTGCGTCCGGGTCAACATCAGCTGCAAGGACCTTTTTCCCTTCATCTGCATATAGTCTGGCAAGTGTTGCCGCAAAAGTTGTCTTTCCTACTCCGCCTTTACCGGTTACTGCTATTTTCATAAGTTAATCGCGCCTTTCCTTCGATCAGATTCCGAGAGCGTCACGTTTTTCTTCGATTCTCGCAATCATAAGATCGCCTAATTTATCAATATCTTTCTCAACTGTATATGCTGCCTCTACCCAGTCACGTACCCCTTCTGTAAGGAGGCTTGCAACCTCTGTAGAACCGGAAACATATGGGTCTACACCAAGATATGTATCAAGACCAGTTGCTACTACATAGTTTCCAATGGAAACTGCCTTCTCAGACATCCACTCAGGAGCACATCCTACTACTGGAAGCTGGGAAATGTTCAGTCCGGAATCCTTGGCAAGCTCAGAAGCAAGGATCAGCATACGGCTGATATCAACACAGGATCCCATATGTAATACTGGCGGGATATCTGCAAGCTCGCAAACACGTTTCAGACCAGCACCGCAAAGGTCTTTTGCAGCTTTGTCCATAAGTCCTGCACGAGCAGCTGCCTGAGCGGAACATCCGGAAGCGATGATCACGATATCGTTTGCGATCAGTTTCTTCATAAGTTCGATGTGAGCTGTGTCAGGTCTGACCTTCGGGTTGTTACATCCAACCATAGCAACAGCACCACGGATAACACCAGATGTAATACACTCAAGAAGAGGTTTGGTGGTACCAGTCTCGTCTACCTGAGAGTTTGTTACGCCGTCAAGTGTCTTAACGATTGCTTCTACAGAGTAACCAACAGTAGCTTTATGTTTCAGATCCGGGATATGTACAAGCTCTGGTTTTCTGTTCTTGAAGTTCTCACATGCAAGTTTTACGATCTGTTTTGCTTTCTCTCCTGCTGTACCTGCATCAAATTCAATGAAATCGGAATCTGGCATCTGGCAGATTGGAGAAGTTGTGATGAATTTTGTATGGAAGCATTTGGAAAGAGGTCCAAGTGCCGGGAAAATACACTGAACGTCAACTACGATTGCCTCACAGGCACCTGTCAGTACAACGTTCTCCTGCTGTAAGAAGTTACCTGCCATCGGAATACCGCGACGCATTGCAACCTCATTAGATGTACAACATACACCGGAAACAGTGATTCCCTTAGCACCCATGGATTTCGCATAGTCGATCATCTCTTTGCTGTCTGCATACTCACAGATCATCTCAGAAAGACTCGGGTCATGTCCATGAACAACGATGTTACATTCTCTGCATTCATAACACCAAGGTTAGCCTCGGTATCGATTGGCTTTGGAGTTCCGAAAAGGACATCAGAGAACTCAGTTCCGCACATGGAACCGCCCCATCCATCGGAAAGACCGTTACGAAGCGCCTGACGGATCAGAGCCTCCGGTTTACTTGTGTTACCCATATGAGTCATATGAAGTGCACAGGAAACCTCACGGTCGATTGCTCTTGGCTCAATTCCAGCTGCATGCCACAGATCCTGTGTATGCTGAGGTGCTCTCTTAAGCCATCTGGAATATCCTCTGATCTTTCCGTATTCTTCCTGAGCAAGATCAGACATTTCATGAGCCAGATCATAGATATCTTTGCCTTCTGTCTCAACGCCCCACTCTTTTGCAATACGGATCAGCTTCTCAGGATCTTTTACCTGGTAATCGCCGCCCTCTTTTGCATGTCCAAGTGTGATACAGATTTCGCGTCCGTGATCAGAGTGTGTAGCTGCGCCGCCTGCTGTGAAACGAAGGAAGTTTCTTCCTACGATACCATGTACATCGCATCCGCAGATACCTCTCGGTGCCTTAGGTGTAATACGGCACGGACCCATTGAACAGATTCGGCAACATACGCCCTGCTCACCGAATTTACAGTGTGGAGTCTGATTCTTAACACGCATCTGCCAGGAATCAGCGCCTACCTTTGCACCAGTCTCAAGAAGACGGGCTGTGGCAGCTTCGAATTCTTCCACTGTAGTTAATTTGAATTCACTCATTATTGACCTCCTCTAAGTATGTGTTACTTTTGATAAATTTATTTATATTCCGTTTTCCGGAACCCATCCCCTCCCATGGGATAAATACCTGACAAAAATTCCGCAGCAGCGTTCTTGCATGCTGCGAATTATAATGCCATTTCTATCCTCTTATCACATAAACATGTGGGGTAAGGGGGACTTCCCTTATAAAACAAGCTTATCTACGATCTCACGAAGAGCCATCTTTACCGGATTATCTTCCGGAAGCCCTGCAGTCGGTTTACCCTCGCAGTCATACTCGTAAACAGTCTCATCCTGCGGCACTACGCCAAGAAGATGAAGACCCTGCTTCTCAATCTCTTCTTTGATTCCGTCATTCAGCTTTCCGCCAGGAGCACGGTTAATGATAAGGCCTACTGTATCCGGGTGCATATCACATTCTTTAATAAGCTCTGCAATACGACCTACAGCCTGTACACCTCTTCTGGAACAGTCACTGACCAGAATCGCTGTCTGCATGGACGGAAGTACTCCCCTGCTGATGTGCTCCATACCAGCTTCGTTATCAACTACGATATAAGGATAATTATTCTGGTATTTGGCAAGCTGGGTCTGAAGAAGTCCATTTACAAAACAGTAGCAGCCTTTTCCCTGGGTTCTGCCCATAACCAGAAGATCAAAATCATCATCTTCTACCAGAGCATCCTCAAAACGTCTTTCAGCGTAATCCGCCTTGGACATTCCCGCCGGGATCGGATTCTCGCTTGCAAGCTCTGCGCGAGCAATTTCTTCCCTTACATCACCAAGTGTAGTCTCCACTTCTACTCCAAGAACTTCGTTCAGATTTGAGTTTGCGTCAGCATCTACTGCAAGGATCGGTCCTTTGCCTTTCTCGCAGAGATACTGGATCAGCATTCCGCATAATGTGGTTTTACCAACGCCGCCTTTACCTGCGACAGCAATTACATGTGCCATAATACTATCAATTGCCTCCTGAAAAATTTAAGTCAAAATCGATTAGATTAAAGTACAAAGTCCGGATCTGTCAATGATCTCGGATACATCTTTCCATTTATTCAAAGCATACAGATGGATGCCATCTACGCCGAGAGCGCGGTACTCGTCGATCTGTCTGATCGTGTACTCGATTCCCTCTTCTTTGAATCTCTTGATCTTATCATCATAGAACATATCAAACGGCTTGCCATCAGCATCTTTTGCTGCAAATGGATTCGGGAACAGCCAGTTTCTGGAGATGAGTCTGCAAAGCTCACGGTCCATTACACAACCGTTACGGGAAAGTGCCATATTAATTGTAGCGGACATGTCAAGAATTGGCATAACTCCTACGTCTACAGGCATTGTAACACCAGCCTCACGGATTGAATCCAGCCAGTATTTAAACTGCTCCATATCCCAGCAAAGCTGAGTCATGATATAATCGGCACCATTGTCCTGTTTCTGTCTCAGAACTGCAATATCAGCATCAAGGCTGCGGCATGCAATGTGTCCCTCCGGAGATCCTGCAACTGCGATTTCGAATTTGTCACCAAATTCGTCACGGACAAATTTAACAAGATCTGTAGCGTAGTTGAAATCACCGCAGGTTGTTGTTTCACCAAGCGGAATATCTCCACGAAGTGCAAGCATATGATCTACACCCTCTGCAAGGTACTGATCCAGCTGCTCTTTGATTCCCTCTTTTGTGTTCTTGATTACTGTGAAATGGGTAACCGGTGTTGTTCCGGCTTTCTTGATCATCTGGCATACTTCTCTGTTAGCACCAACGTTTCCGCCGCCTGCACCGTATGTACAGGAAATGTACGCAGGTTTGTATTTCATCAGATGATCGATCGTCCCAGGAAGGTTATCCATCCCCTTTTCTGTCTTCGGCGGAAATAGCTCGAAAGACAGAAGCATTCTTTCTCTCATTGCTTCTGACAATTTCATAATTACATACCTCCACGTATTAAGTAATTTTTATTCTAAAGGCATAATGCCTCAAGATCTGATAAGCATCACGGATTACTGAAGCAATCCGCTTTTGTTCTTCTGTATCAGCAGAAAACGTTACTGTACACTTTGTTTGCAAATGCACCTTATGAAACATTTCCACTGAACAGTAATCAGAAAATCCATGTCAGTCACATTTTACTTTAACGATACTGTTCGCAAGGTCTACCATAAGGATGGTTCCCTCTACCACTCTTTCATCACCCATAATATCGCGGAGAACAAGTTTGTTTCCATCTACATTAATACGGCTGACGTTCTTGAAGATTACAGAATCGTCATTTTCTTTATATACAGTTGCTAAACACATAATAATGCCTCCTTATTTCATTTCCTCTTTTACAAGAGTTAGGGCAAGGCCAAGGCGCATGTTGCCTTTCTGGAAATCAGATACGCTTTCCTTAATGGTCTTCGCAGCGGCATCCATACCCATCTTGGCAAGATTATCCGCCATCTGGTCAAGTTCTGCTGCATGGTGTTCATTGTGCTGCAACATATAGGTAAGAAGAGCTACTGTCTCATTCTTGCAGTCCCCTCCCTGACAGCCGCCGCAGTCTGTACTGCAATTCTGTCCCTCATTATGTGTATGGTCATGACCTTCTGATCCGTCATGGGTATGCGCATGTGTATGGCTCACTCCGTCTGCATGGGTATGCTGGTGAGTATGCTCATGACCATGCTGGATCAGATTGCCGTTTTCATCTTTGATCAAATGCATAGTAAATACTCCTTTCCGCCTTGAATGTGGCAGACAAATCATAACATCGTTTCTCTTCCAGGCACGAAAAAAACTCACGCCGGCAACGTGAGAAAACATGTAAGAATGGATATAAAGATATTCTATTCCCTTTTAATATAATGAGATTCCGCATACCTCATACCTTCATGCATAACACATTTTCTTTCTTCTACCTAAAAAATCGCAGAGTTATGACATAAATTTATCAAATTTTTCTTTTATTATACAACCTTTCTCATTATTACGCAAGGAGATAATTATAAAATTTTACCAAATTTCAACGCTTTACCACACAAATATATGTTTTAATTTCTGTACAATTTTACCAGTTATTTCTAAAGTTTGTCTAAAGATTAACGAATGCGTATTTAAGCAAAAAACAGGTGAATGTTTTGTAATTATATGCTATAATGAATGAAATTTATTGGTTGCTGATTACTTCATGAGCAGCAGCATTTATTGTTTAATGAGGAGGAATTAGCTTTGAGAGAAACCGTATTCCTGAATACCGACAGAGAAATGCCCCTTTTAGGGCTTGGTGTATATAAAACAGCAGATAACGAAGCAGAGACAGCCATTACAGCTGCAGTGAACGCGGGCTACCGTCTTATTGACACTGCTTCCGCTTACAAAAACGAAGAAAGTGTAGGCAAGGCAATTGCCAAATGTGGTGTCCCACGCAAAGAACTTTTTATCACCAGCAAGATCTGGAACAATGCGCAACGACTTGGAGATGTAGATGGTGCTTTTTACAGAAGCATGGAGCGGTTGAAGCTGGATTATCTGGATCTTTATCTGATTCACTGGCCGGTGCCTGGCTGCTATACCGGAACCTGGCTGGAGATGGCCAAACTTCTTGAAACCGGCCGTGTACTTTCCATCGGCGTCAGCAATTTCCAGATTCATCATCTGGAAGAGCTTAAGAAAATTTCCGGTATTGTACCTGCTGTCAACCAGATCGAATGTCATCCGCTTTGCTATCCGAAAGAACTGATTGAATATTGCCAGTCGGAAGGAATTCAGGTTCAGGCTTATGCACCGCTTGCCAGAGGTGCTTACCTTGACAATGATGTAATGTGTGTTCTCGGAACCAAGTATGCACATACTCCTGCTCAGGTCGGTCTTCGCTGGGCAATCCAAAAGGGTATTTCTGTAATTCCGAAATCCGTCAATCCAGACCGCATTGCTTCCAACGCCAATATTTTTGATTTCAACATTGAGGATGAAGATATGGCGATCATGGATACTTTAAATGAAGATCTCCATACATCCCATGTGCCGGATGATCTGAAGGATGTTATTTTTTAATCTTTTCACTCTTTGTAAATTATTAACTGCCAGAACATTGAGCATACTCTTTCGTTTTTTTGCTCACTGCTCTGGCAGTTTTTTGCGGTTCTATTCTTTCAGTTATATTTTCTGTATTTTATATTTTGCAACAGCTTATTTGCTGAATATAGCATTCACAGTTCCCAGGAAATTTCTCCCTGTTTCTCTCTCTGCATCAGGTCTTTCACAGCTTCAGATGCAGGCTTGTTTTCAAACAGAAGCTTATTTACTTCCATAATGATCGGCATTTCCACATTATATTTCTCAGCCAGCGCTTTGGCTGCCTTTGCGGAATAAACGCCCTCCACAACCATCTGCACTTCATCCATAGCCTGCTTCATGGTGTAACCCTGTCCCATCAGATAGCCGGCGCGTCTGTTTCGGCTGTGCACACTGGCACAGGTAACAATCAGATCACCAATTCCGGAAAGGCCGGCAAAAGTCTCCAATTTAGCGCCCATCTTGACACCAAGCCGCGCCATCTCTGCTATTCCTCTTGTGATCAAAGCAGCCTTTGTATTATCTCCATACCCTAAGCCATCAGCAGTCCCTGCTGCCAGGGCGATTACATTCTTAAGGGCACCGCCAAGCTCTACCCCCAGCATATCCGGTGTCGTATACACCCGGAAAACAGGCTCATAAAAAGGCCCTGGAGATATTCAGCGGTCTCTTTTTTGCGGGCACTGACTACACACGTAGTAGGGAGTCCGCGGCTTACTTCTTCCGCATGGCTTGGTCCTGAAAGCACACAAACATCTGCCTGAGGAATCTCTTCTTTAATAATATCACACACAGGCATAAGCGTATTTTCTTCTACACCTTTCGCCACATTTACAATAATCTGTCCCCGTCGAATCAATGGGGAAAGTCGTTTGCTGATAGCACGCATATAAGCAGATGGTGAGGCAAATACAACTATATCTGGTGAATCCAAAGCTGTCTTTTCATCACCGGTTATCACAATTCCATCCGGAATTTTAATTCCGGGAAGCTTTTTCGGATCCTCCCGGGTCTGATTCAGACTGGCTGCTTTTTCCGGATGTGCAGACCACAACATAACCTGATGACCATTGTTGTGAAGCAGTATTGCAAGTGCTGTTCCCCAGCTTCCGGTTCCCATTACGCTGATTTTTGCCATTTTATCACCTCATCTTATTTGGCTGCAGTTTTCGCTGCACCAAGCTTATTCTCAGTTCCATTTAAAAGGCGGTAAATATTCGCCCTGTGTCTGTAAATTGCAAGTGCTGTCATAAGTCCCATGATCACATCCATCTCAAATGTATGAGGGAAATCCATGCCATAACTTCCCGCAGCGCCAAACCCAATGAAACAAATCAGCGCACCTACATATGCTGCCATTGACCCCAATGACACATAGCGGGTAATAGCTACCAGCCCAATAAAGATCACCGCGCAGATCAGAAATACTCTCCAGTCCATTGCCAGCAGCATTCCCGCAGAAGCTGCAATTCCCTTGCCGCCCCTGAATCCAAGATAAAACGGAAAATTATGTCCAAGCACGCAGCCTGCTGCCGTGTACATGCCAAGCAATGGAAGAATTTCCTGATACCGATTCTTAAATACTGCATCCACGATCAGAATGGCAATCACACATTTAAGCATATCGCCAATAAGAGTCATTGCCCCCGCTTTTTTTCCAAGAGTACGAAGGGCATTGGTAGTTCCTGCATTGCCGCTTCCATATTGACGGATATCCATGTGATGGATTTTTCCGATAATGTATGACGTCTGAAACATTCCAAACAAATATCCAATAGCCAGACAAATAATACGTTCCATCTTTATTCCTTCTCTCCGCGCTCTCTTACAATAAATTTCAGCGGTGTGCCCCCAAAGTCAAAGGCATCCCGGATTTTATTTTCCAGATATCTGGTGTAGGAAAAATGCATAAGTTCTTTGTCATTGACAAAGATTACGAATGTAGGCGGTTTTACCGCAACCTGTGTCATGTAGAAAATTTTCAGACGGCGGCCCCTGTCAGACGGCGGCTGCTGCATGGCAACTGCTTCTGCAAGGATCTCATTAAGCACACCAGTCTGGATACGCATAGTTTGATTCTCAATTACCGCATCCAGTGTCTCAAACATTCTGGAAATCCGAAGTCCTGTTCGGGCAGAAATAAACACGATTTCTGCATAAGGCATAAAGGAAAGGACCTCCCGAATACGGTTAGTATGTTTGTAAATGGTCTTGTCATTTTTCTCAATAGCATCCCATTTATTCACTGCAATGATCACGCCCTTGCCTTTCTCATGGGCAATTCCGGCAATTTTTGCATCCTGCTCTGTAACGCCTTCTGATGCATCGATCATTACAACTACAACATCTGCACGTTCTACAGCTGTTACAGTACGGATCACACTGAAGCGCTCAATTTCTTCTTTTACTTTTGCTTTACGGCGGAGTCCGGCTGTATCGATAAAAATATAATCTTTTTCGTTCCAGGTAACCTTCGTATCAACTGCATCACGAGTGGTTCCAGCAATATCTGAAACGATTACACGGTCTTCCCCCAGCAGCTTATTGATCAGAGAGGACTTACCAACATTAGGTTTACCTACAATCGCAATCTTCGGAATATCAGAATCCTCATCCTCTCCCGTATCCTCCGGGAAATGTTTTACGACCTCATCAAGCATATCTCCAAGTCCCTGACGGTTAGCTGCAGAAATGGCAAATGGCTCGCCGATTCCCAGATTATAAAATTCATAAACATCCATCATATATTTCTGAATGCTGTCCACCTTATTCACTGCAAGTACCACTGGCTTGCCGCTGCGGCGAAGCATATCTGCAACTTTCGCATCAGAATCCACAAGTCCCTGATGTACATCTGTAATAAAGATAATGACATCTGCAGTATCAATAGCGATCTGAGCCTGCTCCCTCATCTGAGAAAGAATCACATCGCCACTATCCGGTTCAATACCACCTGTGTCAATAATAGTAAAATCATTATCCAGCCATGATACATCTGCATAAATTCTGTCTCTGGTTACACCTGGCGTATCTTTAACAATGGAAATCTTATCCCCTGCCAGTACATTAAACAATGTGGATTTTCCTACATTAGGCCTGCCCACAATTGCTACTACCGGTTTGCTCATACATTTGTCTCCTTTTCTGTTTCTTATGTTCAATCGGATCAAGGACTGCAGACACAAGGTCTGAACCACCTTCATCCACAATTACAATTTCTACGTTCAGTTTCCTGGAAAGCTCTTCCACAGAGATATCATCCAGAAAAATATCTTCTTCATTTTTCAGCATGTTGCAGGGAAGCAAAAGCTTCTCTCCAAGATCTCTGCCGCTTAATTGTCTGATCAGATCCTGTCCCGTGATCAAACCAGACACCGTAATCGTTTCTCCGAAAAATTCGTTTCTTATGGAGATCACATCCACGTCTACATTTGGAAATTTCTCATGGATCATCTCCATATATTTCTTAATAAATGGTGCCGCCAAAGCTCCTGTAGCACTGACAGCCTTTATCCTTCGGTCATCTCCTGCCCTGCCTGCAACAGCTTCTTTCACTTCTTCGCCAAGGAGCCGAAGCATTCCCACACCGTTTTCCAGCTGAAGATAGCCATCATAGGACTCTTCCATGGGCAGATCCTTCCCTGCCAGAATGTACCATTCATCTGAAGCATGGATAAAATGAATGCCATACTGGTCCATCATTTTCTTCTGCCAGGAATGAATAATCTCCAGAACTTCTAATGCATCTTCCTTCTGAAACTGTTCCATCGGATACAACCCCTCACGAAACTTAGTCAGACCAACCGGAACTACTGAAACGCTCTGAAGTACTGGTGCATAGGCAGACATCTTGCGAATACTGTCATCCAGTTCCTTACCGTCATTAACTCCTTTGCACAAAACAATCTGCCCATTCATAGTGATTCCTGCATCATACAGTTTCTGAAGCTTCTTCAATGCATCCCCGGCGAAGCGGTTATGGAGCATTTTACATCTCAGTTCCGGATTCATGGTCTGGATGGAAATATTAATGGGCTCCAGATGGTACCGGATGATCCGGTCTATATCATGATCACTCATATTGGTCAGGGTCACATAATTTCCCTGTATGAAGGACAATCTGGAATCATCATCTTTAAAATAAAGAGTATCTCTCATTCCAGGCGGCATCTGGTCAATAAAACAGAAAATGCAGTGATTGGAACAGGAACGATAATCATCCATCAGATCCTTCTCAAAGGTAATCCCAAGGTCTTCTTCATATTCCTTCTCCACCTCCAGCTCCCAGATCTCTCCGTTTGCCTTTTCCACTTCCAGAACAACGAATTCTTCATTCATCAGATATCGGTAGTCAAATATATCTTCCACAGGCTGACCGTTTACAGTGAGCAGTATATCTCCCGGCACAAGCTCCAGTTCCTGTGCGATACTTCCATCCTGCACAATTGCAATCACGTGTTTATTTTGTTTCTTCACATTTATCTCCATTATAAGTCAAATGCGATCTGTCGCGTCAGCTCTGTTCCAGAATCTGTTTGAAAAATCATTTTTCAAATACATTTTTAGATTCAGAGACCCGAATACAACATCACAGATCGTCCATCTCTGGCTCAGCATAATAAAGCCATTATTTTTAATATAACAAGTTTTCCCGAAAAACACAACAAAAACTTTCATTTCCTGCTCACGTCCGGGTAATTTTTCAAGTAAAAATCAATAAATTCCTTGACGACATTTAGGGCAAATGTTATAAATATAAAGAAGAGATCTGCAAAGGTAAAGGACATGTGTCCCCATTTTTTTGCAGATAATCGAATCGATAATTAGCATACTACTTAGGAGGAATATCATGCCGAACATAGAATTGCTTGAGAAATCTATGCCTGTCGCACCTATTCGTATCGCTGCGCTGGAGGGCTGCCGCGAACTTGCAGAGGAGGTAGACAGAAACCTGGTAAAATTCCGTAAGGAACTTGTAGAAAAGAAGGGCCTTGACAATGTTCCACAGGGATACAGCGAGGACTCTTTTATCGTGGAGTGCGAATGTCCGCGTTTCGGTACCGGTGAAGGTAAGGGAATCATTAAGGAATCTGTCCGAGGAACCGACCTTTACATTATGGTAGACGTTACCAACTACAGTTCCACATACACTGTCTGCGGTCACGAGAATCACATGTCTCCGGATAACCATTTTCAGGACCTGAAGAGAATTATTTCCGCAGCTACAGGTAAGGCACATCGTATCAATGTAATCATGCCATTCCTTTATGAAGGCCGTCAGCACAGACGTAAGAAGAGAGAATCTCTTGACTGCGCACTGGCACTTCGTGAATTAAGTGATATGGCGTAGCCAATATCATCACTTTTGATGCTCATGACCCGCGTGTGCAGAACTCCATTCCGTTAAATGGTTTTGACAACTTTTTCCCAACCTATCAGTTCCTGAAAGCTCTGATAAAGAACGTTGACAATTTCCAGGTTGACAATGATCATCTCATGATCATCAGTCCGGATGAGGGTGCTATGTCCAGAGCCGTATATTTTTCCAATATTCTGGGCGTTGATATGGGCATGTTCTATAAGAGACGTGATTATTCCACAGTGGTAAATGGCAAGAACCCCATCGTAGCTCATGAGTTCCTTGGCGACTCTGTAGAAGGTAAAGACGTTGTTATCATCGACGACATGATTTCTTCTGGAGAAAGTATGCTTGACGTTGCCAAACAGATCAAAGAACGTCACGCCAACCGTGTATTCATCTGCACTACTTACGGTCTGTTTACAGAAGGTATGGATAAATTTGACGCTTACTATGAGAAAGGCTGGATTGACAAGGTTATCACAACCAACCTGAACTACCGTATTCCGGAGCTTCTTACCAGACCTTACTATGTGGAAGCAAATATGAGCAAATATCTTGCAAGTATTATGGATATCATCAACCACGATGTTTCTGTTGAGAAGGTTCGTTCCAGCAATGAGAAGATCATGGATCTGATGAAGCGTGTAAATCAGTAATAGACAATAAACAAACAAAGCCCTGTTCCACATTATCTCGTTTGTGGTACAGGGCTTCTTTATATTTACTTATTTACATGGGCAGTAAAACGCATCTGCACTTGTCTGTAACATTATTTTTCCCGACGAATGCCCAGAAAAGCTGCCAGATTTCCTCTCCTTCCATGGGATGCCCTGTGGGAAAAGAGGAATTCCGGATTACAGCAGGTGCAAATTCCAGGCATGGAAATATGCTCTTCTTTTATTCCTGCCTTCAGAAAAATAATGTGGTTTGCTTCCCAAAGATCCAGCTGGTACTTACCATTCTTCTTTTTATAAAAAAGCTTTTCCCAGTATTTCTCTTCAAAAGCTTTCTGAAATTCCAGAATCACATCTTCGCTTACTTCATAGCAGTCCTGACAGATGGAGGGACCAATTGCCGTAAAAATCTCCTCCGGATCTGAGCCAAACTGCTCTGCCATTTTCTCTATAGTCACCTTACCGATTTTCCCAACTGTCCCACGCCATCCTGAATGAGACAAGCCTATGGCTTTGTGAACCGGATCTACGAAATACAGCGGCACACAATCTGCATAAAAGGTGCATAAAACAACACCTGGAACATTGGTGATCATTCCATCCACATCTTTATATGTTCTTGGACGCGTTACACCTTTCCCCCTGTCTTCTGCCCCCACCAGCTGCACGTTTGTAGTGTGTGTCTGATCAGATGTGACAATATCTTCCAAAGAAAAGCCTACCGCTGCACTAAGTCTGCGATAATTGTCTTTTACCGCGTTTTCTTCATCACCTCTTGTAAAGCTAAGATTCATAGATGAGAAAATCCCCTGGCTTACACCGCCAAGTCTTGTACTGAAACAATGCACAATATCCGGGAACTGTTCAAAAGAGGGATAAGTAAGATAGGTGACTCCATTATTTTCTTTTACTTGCATATGAAGTTTATTATCGTTATGCCATTTAATCTTCATCTGATTCTCCTCTTCTTCTGATCTCACAGTTCTTCTCGAACCTGTTAAGAATTCATTCTCTAGAGCGTGTTTGAAAAAGGCTTTCTGCAAGATGTGCGTCACAATTTGTGGGAGATTTTGTCCGGATAAGGGCGCCGCAGCGGGCTACGTCAACAGAATTCTGGCATAGTATACCGCAAAGTGGGGCATACAGATTGCAGGAATATTTTTTCAAACAGGCTCTGGCTCACTGACAGAAATCAAAGGCATTTTTTATCCAACAAATCTTATCGCCGTTGATTCCCACCACATCAAACCTGCATCTCACATCCATGCTTCTGTAATGATTCTTCAAATATTCCACTGCCACCTTGGAAATCACCAGCTGCTTTCTGCCGTTCACTGCTGCCAGCGGACTTCCTGAGCGTTCCGAACTTCTGTACTTAACCTCCACAAAAATCAACCATCCATCAGCAGTCATTCCGATCAGGTCGATTTCCCCCAGCCAGTTCCTGTAATTTCGCTCCAGAATCATCACGCCCTGGGAAACCAGATAATCTGCAGCGATTTCTTCATAAAAAGCACCTACTTTTCGCTTGTTTTTCTGCATAAAAACTCCCATATATACTTCTGTGTAGGTATCTTTTGTATTCATAACCGCAAAACATATTCATATCCGGACCATCAGCCTTTTCAAAATTTCACATTATCCTATAAAATTCTTTATAAAAGTTGCCCTGTGAATCGGACTTGGACCATATTTTTTCAAGGCTTCAATATGTGCTGCAGCTCCATACCCCTTATTTGAGGCAAAGCCATATTCCGGCATCACTTTATCGTACTCTACCATCATCCGGTCTCTTGTGACCTTAGCTACAATGCTGGCAGCTGCAATGGAAATACTCTTGGCATCCCCTTTTATGATCGGCACCTGAGGTATGGTCACGTCGGGAATGGTTACTGCGTCATTGAGAAGAATCTGCGGCACCGGCTTCAGCTTGCTGACAGCCTCACGCATTGCCTCATAGGTAGCCTGAAGAATATTGATCTCATCAATTCTCCGGGGACTTGCCATTCCGATTCCAACAGCTACCGCATTCTCCATGATCACATCATACAATTCATCCCTTTTTTTAGCGCTCAACTGTTTGGAATCATTCAGATACAGGATTTTGCAGTCTCTTGGCAAAATAACAGCCCCCGCTACAACAGGACCTGCCAGCGGGCCTCTTCCAACTTCATCAATTCCGCACACATAGCCCAGATCTTCGTATTTGCGCTCAAATTCCTTCATCTTTTCTGTGCGCAGAAGTTCCTTCTGGTAAGCCTCTTCTTTCTTATGAAGCTGCTCCAGAAGCTTCCTGACTCCACTTCTTGTATCCTCTTTGTATTTTTCAAAAAGAGTGGCATATTCTCCCGGTTCAGCAGCCTGGATTTCACACTTTATTTCTCCGATTTTCTGCATATTATTTACCTTCTTCCGGCACCCACTCCAAAGTAATTTTTCCAATCTTTCCAGAGCGGAAGTCATCGAACAGAATCAGAGAGGCCTTGGCATAGTCCAGCTCCTCCCCCTTCTTCAGACATCCTCTGGAACGCGCGATTGCTTCTAATATCTGCACAGCTGTGCCTTCCTCCTGGATCTGATAGCGTTTCTCCAATGCACCAGAATATTTTTCCCGAAGGAAATCAATAAGCGTAAGGGAAAGCTCCTCCATATTCAGTATATCGTCCTTGATAGAACCAATATAGGCAAGGCGCATTCCCACTGCCTCATCTTCAAACTTGGGCCAGAGAATCCCAGGAGTATCCAGAAGCTCCACATTCTTATTCAGGCGGATCCACTGTTTGCCCTTGGTTACACCTGGCTTGTTTCCCGTCTTGGCGCATGCTCTTCCAGCAAAAGTATTGATAAAAGTAGACTTACCAACGTTAGGAATTCCTACTACCATAGCACGGATCGGGCGGTTTTTGATTCCTCTTCTTCTGTCCCTCTCCGTTTTCTCCTTGCAGGCTTCCTGAATAGCCGCCTGAATTGCTTTCATACCAGAGCCGCTGCGGGAATCTACTTTTACCACATAGAACCCCTTCCCCTGAAAATAAGCTTTCCATGCTTCATTCTGGCGTTCATCTCCAAGGTCTGATTTATTCAAAAGAATCAGCCTTGCTTTATTTTTCCCAAGCTCGTCAATATCCGGATTCCGGCTTGCAAGGGGAACTCTGGAGTCCACAAGCTCAATGATCAGGTCGATCAGCTTAATGTCCTCCTGCATCTGTCTTTTCGCTTTGGTCATATGACCAGGATACCATTGTACGTTCATATTTACCTCATTCTTACAGCTGTTCAGCAGATACCGTTCCACAAAGCGTGTAACCGCGAACGTGCTGAACAATCACATATTTTTTATAAAAGTCTCACAGTTTAATTATTCAACGGCCCTATGTCTTTCTTCGGGGATATCTGGAACCAGAGCTTACCAGTTATATATTTCTTATTCACTCGTCCGATATCGCCATAACGGCTGTCTTCGCTGTTATTACGGTTATCGCCCAGGACAAAGTACTCTCCCGCTTCCAGTGTAATGGCATTGGCTGCCATTCCCGGATTGTTGATCGTGGGAAAATCTTTGCCTTCTTTATATGTCTCTCCATTGATCAAAATTCTTCCATTCACGATCTGAATCGTCTCACCTGGAAGTCCGATCACACGGCGGATATGAAGAGCCGCATCATCACTTGCATTTGTGCGGAATACAATAAGGTCGCCGCGTTTCGGCGAGGACGCTTTATAAGCAAGCTTGTTTACAAAATACCGGCTTCCAACTGCCAGAGTAGGCTCCATGGAGCTCTCCTGCATCGTCACAGACTGAAATAGCATCATGGAGGTCAGCACTGCAAAGATCAGTGTAACTGCGATCTCGAATACCCAGATCAAAACTTTTTTCAGTTTACTGTCTTCCAATTTCTCCATGGCACCAGAAAAAGATTTTTTCTCCAGTTTTGCAATTTCCGGCATGTTGAACAACTGCTCTTTTTCTCTTTTATTTCTTCTGTCGCTCATATCTACTCCATTCGTGTCATAATTGCATGTCCTGCGTCTGGTTCCAAAACGCTTTTTTCATCTCAGGCCAGATACTTTATTATCTTATCACATATCCCCAAAAAGAAAAAGAAAAAATAATCAAAAAAATGCTGCCCAGACAGTCATCACGGCCATCTGCGCAGCAAATGTCACTGTTCGTATTCACTTCGTTCACGAAAGCACTTCGCGGAACATCACCAGTGAACAGCAATCAGCAATTTTCGATTGAAATTATTTAACAAGCTCTTTAACCTTAGCAGCTTTACCTACACGGTCTCTTAAGTAGTTCAGTTTCGCACGGCGAACTTTACCACGACGAATAACTTCTACTTCTTTTACGTGTGGGGAATGAAGCGGCCATGTTTTCTCAACGCCAACGCCATTGGAAGCTTTTCTTACTGTGAAAGTAGCTCTGGTGCTTCCGCCCTGTTTCTTTAATACAGTTCCCTCGAAAATCTGGATACGCTCACGGTTACCCTCTTTGATCAGTGCGTGTACTCTTACGGTATCACCTACGTTAAACTGCGGTACGTCTTTTTTCAGCTGTTCTGCTTCGATGTTTTTAATAATTTCGTTCATTTTATTCTCTCCTTATTCTCTGGATGTTCTTAATACCCATCACGGTAACAGCGGACCATCTTTTTTCACAACATAAGTGATTATACTATAATTATTTTCTGTTTGCAACCATTATTTTTATAAAAAGCCCATAAAACAAGTCACAAATTTTTTTCAAAGACAACCTTCCAAAACCATTACCAACAGATAACCTCGCAGCCATCCTCTGTTACCAGTACGGTTACTTCCCACTGGGCTGAAGGCATACCGTCCTCAGTGCGTACTGTCCAGTCATCATCCTCATCTGTATATACTTCATCGCTTCCCATATTTACCATAGGCTCAATGGTAAACATCATTCCCGGCTCCATGATCACGCCGCTGTTCTCTTCGGACGTATAGCTTACCCAGGGATCCTCATGAAATTCCAGGCCAACGCCATGTCCGCCGATTTCTTTTACAATTGTGTAGCCATTTTCAAGTGCATGCATATGAACAGCGTGACCCATATTTCCAATAGGTTCCCATGGTTTTACCTTGGAAATACCGATTTCCACACATTCTTTGGTTACGCGGACCAGTTTTTCTTTCTCAGGACTTACATTTCCAATACAGAACATACGGGATGAGTCAGAAAAATAGCCATTGTAAATTGTAGAAACGTCTACATTTACTATATCACCGTCCTTCAGGATCTCATCCTCAGATGGAATTCCATGGCATACCACCTCATTCACAGAAGTACACACGCTTTTTGGAAACCCTTCATAATTCAACGGTGCCGGGATTCCTCCATGACGCACAGTTTCCTCATGTACCCAATGATCGATTTCTTCTGTTGATACACCAGCTTTAATATGCTCTGCCACATAATCAAGTACTGCAACATTGATTCGACAGCTCTCTTTAATCTTCTCAATCTGCTCTGGAGTCTTGATCAGTTTATGATCCAGAACCGGATATCCTTTCTGACGCAGGATTTCTACTTTCGCATCAAAAGCCTCATGGCATTTTTTATATTTCTTTCCACTGCCGCACCAGCATGGATCATTACGTCCGATTTTTGTTGACATTTCACTCTCTCCTTTTATCTGTGACTGCTGCGAATGCTACAGCAGTACTTTTTCTTTTGTAAAACATGATATAAACTCACTCTGTTTCTCATTTTATACTTGAAACAGATAAATTGCAACTAATTTTCTATAGAAGACTCTACCTCCTGCAATTCATGTGTTACTGTTCACTCCGTGACCAGTAACGCGCTTCGCGATGCACAGAAATCATGCATTCGCATGATTTCGCGCCGCAATTCTCGGGTTTTCTGTGAACTTTGTTCACAAAAAACACCTCGCGGAACGTTACCAGCGAACAGTAATTGTTCATATTTTTTCAACTGTTTTCATTTTCCCACGCAAACAGTTAAAAAAGTTTCAAACGCAAAAAGAGTATTTCATTTTCTCTGATCTAAGAATTTGAAATACTCTTTTGCTTTTGAAAATTATATGTAACTAATTAGCTGCTGCATCTGCGCCTGCCTCTGTGGCAGTATCTGCTGCACTCTCTTCACTTCCCGCCATGATCTTACTCAGTTCTTCGATCATCTCGTCATCCTTCAGTCTGAATTTGACCTCAACACGACGGGAAGCCTCTTTATCTACATTTCCATCTGCATCCAGAATCGGATTCGCCATGGAATGTCCGTTTACAGTCAGGTAATCCTGCAGATTCAGGCTCTGGTCCTCAGTCAGAAACTCCCCCTGAATATCAAGAAGATACTGCGCCACTGCAAGTGAACGCTGCTGGGAAAGCTCCAGGTTATACGCATAATCACCATCTGTATCTGTATAACCGTCAATAATGATCTCAGCAAGATAATTCTTATAAGTATCCTCCATCAACACCTTACAGTAAATCGGAAGTACGTTTCGGAGTGCTTCCTTACCAGCATCTGTAAGCTCCGACTCATCAACATCAAACAATACACTGGCATCCAGTGTCAATGCACCAGTCTGGGAATCCAGATTTACATTGATATTATTTTTCTGGAATTCTTTTTGAAGTGCTTCCACAACTTCAGCCTTGACACCAATAATATTATCGATCTTTGTCTGCTGCTCACTAAGCTGCGTGGTCTTCTCATCCAGATCCGTCTGCTGCTGATTCAGAAGAGCCTGCTGCTCTTTTAACTTGGCTTCCTGCTCTGCCAGAGTCTGTGCCAGTGCAGTCAGCTTCTCATCTTTGGTCTTAATAGTTCCTTCCTGTTCTTCAATGGTATTCTGCTTGGCAAGAAGATCAGCCGTATACTCTGCCTGCAGAGCCAGTTTCTCATCTCTCTCCTGAATACTCTCGTCGTAGCTCTTCTGAGCCTGGAAAAGCGTCAATGACATGATCAGTATGAAAAGAAGCAGAACGCCGGCCATAACATCGGAATAAGAGCGCCATATATTAAAGCCTCCATCCCCTGATTTTCTTTTTTTGCGCATGTCTATCTCCTCTTATCTGAATAAGCCAAATTTTCCTTTCTGTGCCGCCTTGGAAAGCTCTTTCATGTTCTTGTTGATTTCCTCAAGAAGAGCCTGCTGTCCCTCATTCTGCTGAGCAATCAGATTGCCCAGCTTCTCTACAGAATCATTTCTTCCGCTTGCGATCAGAGATACATCTCTGGTATTCGCTGCAGTCACCTCACTGAGGAGCTTGCGGACCTGTTCCATTGTTTTATAGGAAAGTCTCTGATACTGGGCAAAATCCTCCATCTGGGCCGTAAACTGCTCTGCCATCTTGCTGTTTGCCTGAATCAGATCTGCACTTGCCTGACCTGTAGCCCCTACTCTCTCAATAGAAGAAGCTGCTGTTTCAACATATTTCTGCATTGCCTGGTTGCAGGCAACCCAGAACTTAGCTGCAGATTTCTCGGCATCCTTCAGATAATCCACAATATGCTGATAATCCTGCTGCTGCATCTTCTGGATCTCCTGATTCTCAGAAAGGATACGATTGGCAGTAGACATGTAGCGGGTCTGCATGCCTCCCATCTCCCTTACCATATCTGTAATGGCTTTGTCCTGCTTGTCATAGGTCTCAGAAAGCTTCTGGCTCATAGTCTGGTACATGGCAGAAGTATAAGCTGTATTCTCTTTCTGTGCCTTTTTCAGCTGATCCAGTGCCACATTGAAATCACGGAACTGCATATGGAAAGAATTGTTCATCTGCTTTAAAAATTCGTCCGATATTTCACGAATAGCATCCTCCTGACATCTGGTTACAGAAGAAACCAGCATATCCAGAGAATCATTCATCTTCTGGAAGGTAGGTGTGATAACCTTCTCAAAGCTGTCTGCCATCTGAACAGAAAACTGCTCTGCCATCTGTTTCATGGCGCTTGTCTGCAGCTTCTGACTTGCAAGCAGCAGATTTCTGGACTCATTCTCCGCTGTAGGCATTACATAAGAATGAAACTTTTCAAGGAATCCCTGAAGTTCCTCTGTCATGGATGAATACTCTCCCTTCATCCCAAAGGTATAAATAATAGAAAAAGAGATACCATAAATAGAGGTAAGGAATGCTACTTTAATACCTTCCACCAGCGCTTCTACAGAAGAAGTCATGGCGCTGTAATCAGTAGGCTGGAAATCCCGAAGACCCCAGACAAGACCAAGGAAAGTACCTAAAATACCAAGACTGGTGAAGATATCCGGAACCATTTCCAGAAGCTTCTTATGAACATGGATATCCAGCTCATCTTCATTAATGAATTCCTCAATATCCCCAAGACCTTCTTTACTATTGTTAATGCTGTCTGTAAAGCTGTCCATCTTCTGATCCAGATATTTATCATCGAAGAGCTCGCCTAAATATGTAAGATTCCTGGGATCTGTCTTCCCTGGAGTCTTGAACATACCGTTCAGCTCCTCTACTGCTCTGTGAAATGCCGTACTCAGATTATTCATACGGAACATTCCACCAAACATTGCGATCAGATACAGGACTGCGATCACCGCCAGAAATACGAAATTGTAGATCGTAGATGATAAGTTCCCCCTGCCGGCAAATAAAGTCAAAGCAGTGGTTCCTGCAAGAACCGCAACAAACAATACAGAATGTGTGATTTTTTTCTTCATTGTCTGCCTCCCCATTTGTATTTTCACAAAATAGATATGCTGTCTGTCGACGGCATCACCATATATGAATGCCAACTACTCTGCGCTTATAGCATATGCAGAGCTGTTTGAAAAATCATTCCCGCAATCTGAACGCCCAAGGCTTCCATCGTAATAAATTGGTGCATTTTGTGAATTTTCCATTAATAATGGTACATTTTTTATCATAATATCACAATTTTCTAATAATAACAAGAAAAAACATACCCCTTGCCTAATGAAAAATGTTACCTGTTACTGCTCACAACCTTCACAGTAATCGTTTCACACCTTTTTCATACAGCCAGGGGTATTATATCATATTTCATATTTTCAGGCGTAAACCTTATCTTCCTCCAGGAATCTGGCCTTACCATCCTTCACTTCTACCAGGTTAATGCTGCAGTTAGGCGGCACACATCCATGCCAGAAATGTTCAGGATCCTTGTACAGGTTCTGGAGAAGAGCCCGCACTGCACATCCATGGGAAGACACCAAAATCGTTTTGTCTGCCAGAGACGGATCCGAGGTTTTTTCAAGCCAGAATTCTCTGGTACGATCCAGGATATCCTGAATATTCTCTCCGTTTTCCGGACGCGGAAATTTCAGAGGATCCTTAAAAAACAGATCAAATTCTTCGCAGTTGGACTCCATAGTATTTCCAGTTCTCATAATGTGCCCTTCCAGAACCCCGAAATTAATTTCCTGAATCCTTTTATCCGGTATCACAGGAATATCACGGCCACCCAGAACTAACCGGGCAGTCTGTCTCGCACGGGTAAGAGGACTTGTAAAACAGATATCAAACTTTACATCCATCAGAGCCTCGCCCGTTCTTCTGGCAAGATCAATTCCCTCCTGAGCAAGAGGAATGTCTGCTGAACCCTGAGCCTTATGAAGGTGGTTCCAGGGCGTCAGACCGTGTCTTACAATATATAAAAGCATCAGCTTCTCAACTCGATTCCAAGGCCTTCCAGACCATTTAAAATTTTCTTCATTGCCGCAGAAATCTCGCTTTCTTCCAGGGTCTTATCGTGATCACGGAATACAAGCGCATAAGCCATAGACTTGTAGCCACCCTTGATCTGGCTTCCTTCGTAGATATCAAACAGCTGATAGCTCTCCAGGATCTTTCCGCCTCTCTGAGCAAGAATGTCCTCGATCTGACCTGCAAGCACCTGTTTCGGAACCAGCATACTGATGTCACGGGTTACTGCCGGATATTTTGCAATTCCGGTAAACTTGCGGTCAAAATTTACGAATTCAAGAACGCTCTTGATATCGATCATTGCGATATATGCGCGCTCCCCAATTCCATAATTATCTGCAACCAGCGGATGAACCTCTCCAAGGTAACCTACAACGGTTCCCTCGTATACCATATCGGCCTGTCTTCCAGGATGAAGAAATGGTTTTCCGCTTGCCGGATCATACTCCATTTTCTTCTTCATACCGATTTTTTCGAAGAACTCCTCACAAACGCCCTTCATGTCAAAGAAATCACCGGTTCCGTACATTCCAAGTGTAAACATGGTTCTTTCATCTGGAAGCTCGGTGAGTGGAAGTGCTTTCGGAAGATATACATTTCCAAGCTCATAAAGACGAACGTCTTTGTTTCTTCTGTTATAGTTAGTTGCCAGGGAAGAAAGCATTCCATTCAGTGTACTGGTACGCATAATGCTGTAGTCCTCGCCAAGAGGATTGCTGATGGTGATCACCTGACGAAGTACATTATCTTCTGGAATTCTCAGTTTGTCAAATACCTTCGGGCTCTCAAATGAGTAAGTCATGCCTTCTGAGAATCCGCAGTACTCTGCAATATCTCTTGCGATATTTTCAATGCGAAGCTTGAATGGCATTTTTCCTGTAGTAGCCTCACCGGATGGCAAAGTTGTAGGAATCTTGTCATATCCGTAGAAACGTGCAACTTCTTCTGCAACATCTGCCATGCAGTGGATATCCTGACGGAAAGTCGGTGCTACGATTTCATTTGTCTCCTCATCATAGGTAAGTTCGATCTTTGCAAGATAGCCAAGCATCTCTTCTTTGGAAAGATTTGTTCCAAGAAGACCGTTGATACGATCTGGTTCAAATTTTACACGGGATGGCTCGCTGACCTTATTGCAGATATCAACCATACCGCCAACAACCTCACCGGCACCAAGCTCTTCCATCAGCTGGCAGGCTCTGTCGATTGCAGCCTTTGCATTATTCGGATCAAGACCTTTCTCAAACTTACCGGAAGCATCTGTACGAAGTCCGATTCTCTTGGAAGAAAGTCTGATGTTTGTTCCATCAAAGCAGGCTGCCTCAAACAGAACTGTGTGTACGTCATCTGTGATCATGGAATTCTCGCCACCCATAATACCAGCGATTCCAACAGGTTTCTCACCATCGCAGATCATCAGGACGTTCTCGTCCATAATACGTTCCTGTCCATCCAGTGTGACAAATTTCTCATCTTTACTTGCACAGCGTACAACAATTTCATGTTTTGCAATCGTATCGAGATCGTAAGCATGCATTGGCTGTCCAAACTCTTCCATTACATAGTTGGTGATATCTACCAGATTGTTGATCGGGCGGATTCCATTGGAAGCCAGGCAGCGCTGCATCCATTTCGGAGATGGTCCGATCTTAACATTTTTTACAACTCTTGCACAGTAACGTGGGCAAAGCTCCGGTTTCTCTACAGTTACCTTTACGTAATCAGAAGCTTTTTCAGCATTTCCTGTCTCTTTAACTTCCGGAGGGTAAAATTTCTTACCAAAAGTAGCTGCTGCTTCTCTTGCAATTCCAAGAACACCATAACAGTCAACACGGTTGGACGTAATCTCATATTCAAATACAACGTCATCAAGTCCAAGAGCCTTAATAGCGCTCTCACCTACAACTGCGTTTTCCGGGAATATATAAATTCCATATTCCGGGGCTTCCGGATACATATCCCGGTTGCTTCCCAGCTCTTCGATGGAGCACATCATGCCGTTGGACGGTACTCCGCGAAGTTTTCCAGCTTTGATCCTGATTCCGCCAGGAGTCATTTTTCCATCATGTCCTCCGGCTACACGACCTCCGTCAAGAACAACCGGAACCTTGTCTCCCTCTTTTACGTTTGGAGCACCAGTAACGATCTGGATCACCTCAGATCCGATATTCACCTGGCAGATGATCAGCTTATCTGCATCCGGATGTTTCTCAATTTTCTCAATCTGTCCGATCACAATCTTTTCAAGGTCAGCATCAAGCCTGGTGAAGCCTTCTACCTTTGTACCTGACAATGTCATTGCATCTGTATATTCCTGTGCGGTTACATCAAGATCCGGCACATACATTTTCATCCAAGATAATGAAGTATTCATTTATTTAATCCTCTTCTCACTCTAATATTTATATTATGAAAGGTAACTGTTCAGTATCTTCACAGTTACACGCTTCGCGACGCCCAGAAATCAGAACTGTTTCAGGAAACGGACATCGTTTTCATAAAGCAGACGCATATCATCAATCTCATATTTCAGAAGCGCAATACGCTCAAGACCTACGCCAAATGCAAAACCAGTGTACTCTTCCGGATCGATTCCACACATGCGAAGTACATTGGGATGAACTGTTCCACAGCCAAGGATTTCGATCCAGCCGGATCCTTTACAGAAACGACAGCCTTTTCCGCCACATTTGAAGCAGGAAACATCAACCTCTGCACTTGGCTCTGTAAACGGGAAGTGATGTGGTCTGAATTTTGTTTTGGTTTCCGGTCCGAAAAGTTCTTTTGCAAATACTTCAAGAGTTCCTTTCAGGTCTGCGAACGTAATATTCTTATCTATTACAAGGCCTTCGATCTGATGGAAGGATGGAGAATGAGTTGCATCTACTTCATCAGAACGGAATACTCTTCCAGGTGCGATCATACGAATCGGCAGTTTGCCTTTTTCCATGGCACGTGCCTGAACCGGAGATGTCTGGGAACGAAGAAGTATGGAATTATTGATAAAGAAAGTATCCTGCTCGTCTCTTGCCGGATGATTCTCCGGAATATTCAGCTTGGTAAAGTTGTAATCTGCATATTCAACTTCCGGACCTTCTACAACTTCATAGCCCATTCCAATAAAAATGCGCTCAACCTCTTCCAGCGCAATGCTGTTGGGATGACGATGACCGATTCTGGATTTCTTTGCAGGTAGGGTAACATCGATTACTTCTGCTTTCATCTTCTCTTCTCTGACTGCTTCTTCCAGTTTCTGTCTGGACTCTTCAAGAAGACCTTCGATCTTAGCTCTGGTCTCGTTTACAAGCTGGCCAACCTTCGGTCTCTCCTCCGGGGAAACGTCTTTCATTCCTTTTAAGATTGCGGTAAGCTCTCCCTTTTTTCCAAGATATGCCACACGCACATCATTTAATTTATCCAGGCCTTCGGATTCTTCAATCCGTACTCTGGCGTTCTCAGCCAGTTCCTGAAGTCTTTCTTTCATATCCATGGTTCATTTCTCCTTTATTTTTATAATCTGCCAGATGAGGGGGGGGGAAGGAAGGTAAGAAAATATCTACATAGCAGATTTTTTCTTTCGTAAAGCGGATTGTTCAGCGCTCGCGCTCCAAGGACTTTACAATGCGAAAAACCCGCTTTGCGTATTTCCTACATTTTCGCGGCAGTCACCAAGTTCTCACCCAAGCGTGGACTTTGACTCTTGCTCGTGAAAATAAAAAAGCTCCGTCCCCAACAAAAGGGACGAAGCATATTCCGCGGTACCACCCTGATTCCTGTATATACAGGCTCTCCCGCCGCTTAACGCGCAGCTTCACGTCGCTTCCTACTGAAATTTCAGAAACGCGGCTCCGGTGCGAAACTCAGAAACTATCTGAACTTAAGGAAGCTTACAGCCGGTGGCTTCCTCTCTCTGAAAGAAAATAATTTCCTAAAAACACCTTCCTGGCTTTTTCTCTTTTATAACTATGCCACATCAGAGTGAATCTGTCAAGAGGTTAATTTGTCTGTTGCTCTTCCTTCTTTTTCTCAGCTGAAGCTTTCATCTCAGTCTTTTTCTTTCTTCCATTCTCTTTTTCCAGATATTTTTTCTTCTCTTTATTAAGCTCTTTTTCCGCCTCATCGCGCTCGCGGCTGAGCATTTCCCTCATGGATGCCTGGGCCATTCTGAACTGTTTTTCAAAATAAGCGTTGATCTCTGCTCCATACAGCAGCAGATTCATACAGATATACAGCCACAGCATCACCATGATCAACGCAGTCAGGCTTCCATACATATTACTGAAGCCTGGAAACATGTCAAAATAAATAGAAAAGAAATAGGAAAACAGGGACCACCCTGCTGCAATCAGAAGAGCTCCCGGCACCTGACTTTTAAAAGTAGCTTTACGGTTTGGAAGCATTTTATACAAAATCAGAAAGATCAGAAACAGTCCGGCAAATACAAGCGCCGTCCTGGCTCCAATGATCTTTCCGATAATTCTCCCAAGGAATGGAACGTACTTTCCTGCCATAATCTGAATCTGATTTCCAAGAACCAGAAGCAGAAGACTTGCAATAATTGCAATGCTGAACAGAAATGTATAAACAACTGCATACATTCTGGTAATCAGCCAGTTACGGGTCTCATGGACGTGATAAATGCTATTCAGTCCGTTCGTAAGGGATTGCATGGCTTTTCCTGCAGACCACAATGCCATGATAGCAGAAATCGGAACTACCGCCGTGCTTCTGCCATATACTTCTGATACAATGGTAAGCACAAAATTCTGTATATTGTGGGGCACAAATGCCCGGATGGTTTCGCTGACCATATTGTATGTTAAAGGTGTATATCGAATTATAGTCGTGAGAAACAGAATAAACGGAATAAAAGACATAATCAGGAAATATGCTGCCTGTGCCGCATAAGCTCCCACATGGTCTCCATTTGCCCTGTCCATAAAACCGAACAGAAGCTGGAGAACGCTCTGTTTTTCTTTCTTCTTATCCATATGATTGCTCCTGTTACATTTTCGTAATCATTTTTTGTATCATATCACGAAACATGCTTTCTGTCTACTTTTTCCTGGTGTTACTGTTCTTTCCGTTCACAGCAACAATTACTGTTCACTCCATAATCAGTAAACGCTTCGCGATGCACAAAAAGACGAACCTTCCTGTGACAAGCACAAACAGCAGCGTTTGCTGCGCAAACTTAATTCTCGGGTTTTCTGTGAACTTTGTTCACAAAAATACCTTGCAAAATGTCATGTTTCCCGCTTTGACAGGTTATTCCCCACCACTTCCAACGTAATATCCTTAAAAAAATAATTTAGGATTTCCTGCCAGCCATAGCCTTCCCTGGCCATTTCATTTGCCCCGTTCTGGCTCATTCCCACACCGTGGCCATACCCTTTCCCCTGAATCTGTACTGCCTTACCGGATTTCACGTTCAGTTCAAAATAGGCACTTGGCAGAAGATTACTGCCGTTCACAATACTTCCATCTTTTTCTGTAATCAAACACCCTGCCGGGGAAAGAAATTGCCGTATTTCATATTCGCCTTCCAGCTGTATACTTTTATTTTCCGTCACAATCTCCATTCCCGTAACTGCACCACTGATATTCTTTTTAATAACCTGAAGTCCTATAAATTTCCCACTGCCTTCCAGATTTCCCGATCGTTTCTCCAAAGTTTCCCAGGGAATTTCCACGCTCCAGCTGCTCCATGGCATATTCTGGTCAAAATCACATTCTACACTTTTCAGATAAGCTGCTGACCTGTCTGCTCCCCATATCTCATCTGTGCTTGTCCTGCCTGCTGATGTAGAAAAATAATAAGCCGTGATCGGTTCTCCATTCTGGCATAGGATCTGACCTTTTGTATCCTGTACTGCTTTATTTGTTCTTTTATCTGCCCCAAAATTGTTGTAAACCTGATAATTCACGCTGTCATCTACATCCGCCCCATATTTTTCCAGACTGTTTTCCTGTATCTGGCAAACTGCATAGGTTCTGGCACATACTGCCTGGGCCATCAATGCCTGTTCTTCATAGGATGCAGGCATTTCACTTGGGACTACAGCTTCCAGATAAGCTTCCAGGGACAATTCATTAATAATCAGCAGCCCCTGCGCTGTCTTTTTAATTTCCAGAGTTCCATAATAAACAGGAGGATTCTGAGCTCTTTCAATAGAGGGAATCGCAATGCCATCAGTTCCCCCGTCCAGAAGCAGACTATCATTCTGGAGTTCCCGTGAATCCGGGGTGTAGGTATGTTCTTTTCCTTTTTGTTCTATGGTTACTGACTGGTGATAACAGGATTGCCAGGACGAGTCTGTGAGCAGAACGCGAATGGAAGGCTCTCGTTGTTGCACCTTGTTTTCGTCGGTTTCCTTTTTCTTTTCTTTCTGCTCCCTTTTGGCACTTTCTTCACTCCTCTTGTTCATTTCTGCGGCTTTTCCAAACAAAAGCAGCCAGCCCAGCAGTACAATCAGAAAATAATTCAATCCATAAAAAAATCTGGTCTTCTTCATACAAAAGTATATGAAGAAAACCAGACAAAAATATCTGTATTGTAATTATTTTCTTACGTCAAATTTATATGCAGTAAAAGACTGATACTTCTCACCAGCTTCAAGTACTGGTGAATGGAATGCTTCCACATTTACTGCATTTGGTTCAACCTGTGTCTCAAGGCAGAAGCCTTCACGCTTGTTGTAAACATGTCCATTCTTACCCTTCTCATCAATAACAAAATTACCGGCATAGAACTGCACACATGGACAATCCGAAATCACATCCATCGTAATACCAGAGGTCTCATTGTAAGCAACTGCAACCGTTCTCCGACTGCCTTTCGCGTAATTGTCAGTCACATAATTGTGGTCATATCCGCCAGTGTACTTCAGCTGCTGGAAGTCTGCCTCGATTTCCTGGCCAATCTTTTTCGCCTTATTAAAATCCATAGGAGTACCCTCTACTGCTGCATATTCGCCTGTAGGAATAGAGAACTCATCCACCGGATTATAATCTCTGGCATGGATCGTAAGATATGTATCAAGAACCTTGCCGCTTCCCTCCCCTGTAAGGTTGAAGTAGGAATGGTTGGTCATATTTGCCAGTGTCGCCTTGTCACTGATTCCGCTATAGTAAATCTGCAGGGTATTGTCCTCTGTAAATTCATATGTAACAGACACCTGGAATTCTCCCGGGAATCCATTCTCGCCATCCGGGCTGATTCTGGAAAAAGTAATGGCATTTTTGTCAGAATCTGTATTCTTAACAGTCCAAATCTTCTTCTCGAAGCCATTGGGGCCGCTGTGAAGATTATTGTCATTCTCATTCTTGTCAAGCTGGTATTCCTGTCCATAAAGGGAAAATCTGGCACCTGCGATACGGTTTCCGCTTCTTCCTATGATCGCACCAAAGAAGCAGCCATTTACTTCGTACTGCTGAACATCGTCATAACCAAGCACTACATCTGTAAGCTCCCCATCTTTGTCCGGAACGCAAAGCTTCACAAGAATGGCACCGTAATCCATCACTTCTGCATATGCACCGGATTTATTCTCCAAATGGTATAAAGTAATCTCTTCCCCAGAGGTTAAGTTTCCAAATTTCTTTGCTGTAACACCCATATTACCTGCCTCCCTGTTCTAAAAAATCCCAGAATGCCGTTCCCTTTCTTTTGACGCCTAGCTAACCGCTAGGTGGGTATCCTCAACAGGACTTCTGCCTACCACAACGAGAGGTCTGACATCCGCACTGCGATATTGGATTCCCTTGATGTCAATGTAGGTTCAAAAATAAAAGGGGCCTCGCACATCCCAGGATTCATTTTTCTAAAAATAATTATACTCTAGTATATACTGTTTTTCAACAGAAAATGCACAAATTCTTTTTACTGATTTTTAACTGATTTTTAGAATCTCTTTCACAGTTGCAGGCATATCTTCTGCATCAACTACCCGGTCATGAAGTACTGGTGCAGTACGGATATCGTTGACTGCCTTCGGAACTGCCACCCCGGAAAGCTTCTCAAGTGCGTCTGCAAGCCCGAAATCATCCAGATTCTCATGTCCCTCGGAGATTGCATCCATAACACTTCTGGTAAACTTGTATGGACTTGCTGTAGAAGCAATAACTGCCGGAATCTTATCTCCGGTATCTTTCACATATTTTTTGTATACGCCAGCAGCAACTGCAGTATGTGTATCAATCACATAATCACTTGTCTTATATACTTCGCGGATAGCTTCCTTCGTCTCTTCTTCGGAGCAGTAGTTTCCATAGAAATCCTTCAGCTGGGCTTTCATCTCAGGTGTAATAGTGTATTCACCACCCTTGGAAAGATTTTCCATAAGTTTTGCACACTCCTCAGGATTTCCGCCTGTAATGCGATAGATCAGGCGCTCCAGATTGCTGGAAATCAAAATATCCATAGATGGAGAACTGGTAAGGATAAAATCTCTCTTTCTATTGTATGTACCTGTGGAGAAGAAATCAAACAGAACCTTGTTCTCATTAGAAGCACAAATCAGCTTGTTCACCGGAAGTCCCATCTGTTTTGCATAAAATGCTGCCAGAATGTTTCCAAAATTTCCTGTAGGAACTACTATATTGATCTCCTGTCCGGCTTCGATCTTGTTCTGGCGCACCAGCGCAGCATATGCATATACATAATAAACGATCTGGGGAACAAGACGTCCAATGTTAATGGAGTTTGCAGAAGAGAATTGGAATCCAGCCTGGGAAAGCTCTGCTGCCAGTTCTTTATCATTGAACATTTTCTTTACAGCTGTCTGGGCATCGTCAAAATTACCTGTGATACCCACAACGTAAGTATTGGCACCTTTCTGGGTTACCATCTGCTTCTCCTGGATCGGGCTTACGCCATGTTTCGGATAGAATACAATAATCCTGGTTCCCGGAACATCGGCAAAACCTGCAAGTGCTGCTTTTCCAGTATCTCCGGAGGTCGCAGTCAGGATAACGATTTCATTTTTTACATTATTCTTTCTTGCTGCAGTCGTCATAAGATATGGCAAAATGGAAAGTGCCATGTCTTTAAATGCAATTGTAGGACCATGGAAAAGTTCCAGATAATATGCCCCGTCAGCTTCCTTAAGAGGTGCGATCACATCTGTGTCAAACTTCTTGTCATATGCTCGGTTGATACAAGTGCGCAACTCTTCTTCTGTAAAGTCAGTAAGAAGGCGGCTCATTACCTGATAAGCAGTTTCCTGATAAGTCATTCTGGAAAGTTCATCCATAGAAACATCAAGTGCCGGAATCTGTGTTGGTACAAACAGTCCTCCATCTTCAGAAAGTCCCTTTAAAATAGCCTGGGAAGCGGTTACCGGTTCTCCTTTTCCTCTGGTGCTCTGGTACATTACCTGCATTTGTTATTCCTGCCTTTCGCTATTGTTATGAGGTACACATTCCGGAATCTGTAACCTTCCGACAGTCATCCTCTCTTTGTTATCATATTTTAACTTTACAGGTATTATACATACTTCACCGTGCTAAATCAACACCCAATTTGAAAAAGCCACCTGGAATTGTAATTTCCTGGCGGCTTATATCTCTTTATTACAGAATGTTACTGTTATTAAAATATTATTTTTTCACCATCTGAACAACATTTGTGTCATCTTCTGAGGTTTCATTCTCAGTGTTCTGTGACTTAGCTTCATCCGGGTAGGTGTAAAACTCGTGAACACCATATTTAAATAATTTTTTTAAATCCTTATCAAACCAGGACACGTTCTTTTTGTCCGCAGCAGAACGCTGAACAAAGAACAGAGCTCCTTCTGAATAGTCAGTTCCCTCTAATGCCTGTTTCACAGCTTCCCTGGTCTCATCTGTTACCGTTACTTCATAAAACTTACCATCGTAAACAGGTGAAAACTGAGGAATTCCATTTCTCTGATCCAGAATAACACCTGTAATGGTATCTGGAAATTCCTCATGGGAAAGGCGGTTCATAATTACATTTGCGATCAGTACACGACCTTTAATGTCCTCTGTGCCCGCCTCTGCCTCTACTATATGAAGCAGGTTATCATAATCTGCGTCCGACATGATCTTCGGATTTGCAGACATGGATACTGCAGCTGCATCAAGGCTCGCAACTGTATCAGCCATAGAGTCCCCTACATTCAGCTCATCCACGTTTCCTTTTATCTGCTTCACGCGCTGGCCTACCATGACTCTCTCGCATGAAGTTCCAATTCTTGTTACAGATGTTCCTGCTGAAGGAGTATCTGCAACACTGGTTACCATACCGGCAATTCCGGTAGGCAGATCATACTCTACACTTCCAAGGTCAGTCCAGGCATCCGCGGATCTGTTCTCTTTGTCCGAAGCTGCATATACCTGGCTCCGTGGACCAAACTCTGCCACCTTCGTTCCAACTGCCAAAATCATTGCCAACGTGGCGCAGGCGCTAAGAGCTACAAAATTATGTACAAGAGCATTTCCATTCTTTTTTTTCTGGGCATCGCTCTTGCAAGTTGTTACATGTTGTAAACTTCTTTTTAATTTCATATTCTTCTTTCCTTGCACTTCTGTTATGTTTTGATTTCTTTTATTATTTATTCTGTAACATTTCTGTAATTTATAGGAAAATTATATTTAATAAATTCCAAAATGTCAAGTTTTTTTTGCTTTCTATAGCTTTTTTCTCTAAAAACAGGTAAAAAAAGAAAGGCAACAAGAAAGAAATAGGATGATTCATTCAAAAATCATGTAATATTTTTGATAAATTTACCCTGTTTCTATTTGTCCCCTTTTATTCTTAGGTATGGTTATTTCTCCCCTTCTTATGGATTTTATTATAGCTTTTCTTTTTCTGTTCGTCAAACCTTTTTTATCGCCGAATTCTGACAAAAAGCGCCGTTACCTTTCAAAGCAGCAAACCACCGCACAGTCTTTTTTATGAACTGATTTGCGGTGGTTTGTCTTTTTGTTATCAAATATGCTTCTTATTATAAATAAGGTTTAAACAAATCTCTCAGCGGTTATTAATTGCTGTTACAAGTGCATCAATGGAAGCACGGATAATATCCGGGTCTACGCCTGCTCCCCACGCCATAGTTCCGTCAGGTTTCTTGATTCCAACATATGCTATAGCCTTGGAACTGGAGCTGCGCTCTAACGCATGTTCCTGGTATACTTCCAGAGAATACTTCAATTCGTATGCTTTCTTCAGGGCATTGCTCACTGCGTCAAGACGTCCATTTCCCACAGCCTCTGTGCTAATTGTTTTTCCATTAAATGTGGAGGTTACCTTAGTTGTAATTCCCTCGCTCGTCTGCTGGAAGTGCACTTCATTAATGCTGTACGGCTGTCCCACATTCTCAAAAGTCTTTTTGAACAGATCAAAGATTTCATCTGGATGAAGCTCTTTATGAAGGTGATCAGAAACACCCTTGGCTGCGTAACCCATTGCCTCACGCATTTTTGGCGGAAGGTTCAGACCGTATTTTGTTTCCAGAATGTAGCCTACGCCGCCTTTGCCAGACTGGCTGTTGATACGGATAACATCTGCATCATAATTACGTCCAACATCTGTGGGATCAATTGGCAGATACGGAACTGTCCAGCGGTTCGGATCTTTTTCCTCGATCCAGCGCATACCTTTGGCAATTGCATCCTGATGGGAACCAGAAAATGCTGCAAAAACAAGTGCTCCACTGTATGGACTTCTCTCTCCAACTGTCATTCCCGTGCAACGCTCATACACCTCGCAGATGTGAGGCATATCGGAGAAGTCAAGCTTCGGATCTACTCCCTGGGAATACATGTTCATTCCAAGTGTTACAATATCAACATTACCAGTACGCTCTCCGTTTCCAAAAAGAGTTCCCTCGATACGGTCTGCTCCGGCAAGAATTCCCATTTCAGAATCTGCCACACCACAACCTCTGTCATTGTGAGGATGTAAGGAAACGATTACATTTTCACGGCGAAGCATATGTTTGCACATATATTCAACCTGACTCGCATATACATGCGGCATGGAATGCTCCACTGTTACCGGAAGGTTGATGATACATTTATTGTCCGGAGTTGGCTGCCATACATCGATAACTGCATTGCAGACCTCAAGGGCATATTCCGGCTCAGTTCCTGTAAAGCTCTCCGGGCTATACTCGAACTGGAAGTTTCCTTCTGTCTGTTCAGCCAGTTCTTTTAATAATTTCGCACCTTCTACGGCAATCTTTAAAATCTCTTCTTTGGATTTCTTAAATACCTGTTCACGCTGTGCAACAGATGTGGAATTGTATACGTGAACAATAGCTTTAGGCGCACCTTTTACGGCTTCAAAGGTTTTACGGATAATATGCTCTCTTGCCTGAGTCAGTACCTGGATCGTAACATCTTCAGGAATCAGTTTGCGATCGATCAGGGTACGAAGGAACGTATACTCTGTCTCGGAAGCAGCTGGAAATCCTACTTCAATCTCTTTAAACCCAATCTGTACAAGAAGTTTGAAAAACTCAACCTTCTGTTCCAGGCTCATTGGGATGACAAGTGCCTGGTTTCCGTCACGAGGTCTACAGAACACCATGCAGGTGCCTTGTCAATATAGTCCTTTTTTGCCCAGTCCATACAGATTTCTGGTGGAAGATAATACTGTTTTTTGTATTTGCTTACATTCATCATTTTTTATTCCTCCATATTGTAAATTTAATTTTTCTCTTTTCTGTGACGGAAGGATTCTTTGTCTGCTGGGTCAGAGCTCAGTCTGATAAAGCAGCTTTATGTGGTATTAAATTCCAATGGAATTACTATCACATAAAAAAAGTCCTCCAGCTCTGCACACATACAGGTGCAAGAGACGGAAGACATACATCTTACGCGGTACCACTCTTATTTCATGAATAGAATCCATACACTTATCGGATACGGGATTACTCCTTATATCCTTTCCCTGTAACGGTGGAATCCGGCTGTGTCTACTCTCGCTTCTTCTAATCATTCGAAGTAATTTCAGACAGCTGCTCCAAGGCGAGTTCTACAGTTTCCTTCCGTCATCTCACACCACCCGATGACTCTCTGCGCTCCGGTACCTGTGTACTACTCCTTATCAAAGCATTTCTCTTATATGTTCTTTGTGGTTATTACCTTAACATTTTTCAAGTCACTTGTCAATGACTAATCGGGGCAACAGGATTTGAACCTGCGACCTCACGGCCCCCAGCCGTGCGCGCTACCAAGCTACGCCATACCCCGCGAACAGTTGATATTGTATCAAATGTTATAATAAAAATCAACAGTTTTTTCAAAAAACAAATTAAAATCGTCTGTAAGTGTTACTGTGAACGGAGCAGACGGGTAACCCATGTATAACGCCCCTATCCAATTATGAAAGAACCTTGAACGTAGGTAAAACTGCAATTTTATTGAGAAAAATCACAGAAATCAAAGTTTTCGTCCATATTTCTCCCATATACCAAAAGACCTTGACAGCTGGTTTTCCCAGTCCATCAAGGTCAGTTTTTATGCTTGGACAAATTTCTATTGATTGGGCGATTTGCTCTTTAACAGGATATTTTACTTTGCCTGTTAACAATTATATTAATGCTGTGCATTAATATAATTAACAAGTCCTTCCGCCTTAATGATCTTCTGCATAAATTCCGGGAAGGCCTGCCCCTTAAATTCAGTTCCTTTGGTGCGATTGTAGATCATGCCAGAATCAAAATCCACCTCTACCTCATCCCCCTCATCAATGCCCTTGCTTGCTTCCGGGCACTCAATGATCGGAAGTCCAATGTTGATTGCATTTCTGTAAAAAATTCTGGCAAATGTCTCTGCGATAACACAGCTGACACCAGCTGCCTTAATAGCGATCGGCGCATGTTCACGGGAAGAACCGCAGCCAAAATTCTTAGTTGCTACAATAATATCACCCTTCTGTACTCTTTTTACAAAAGTATTATCAATATCCTCCATGCAATGAGTTGCCAGTTCTGCCGGGTCTGAAGAATTCAGATAACGTGCCGGAATAATAACATCTGTATCAACATTATCTCCATATTTAAAAGCTCTGCCTTTTGCCTGCATGATAAGTACTCCTCCTTATAATCCTAATTCTTCCGGTGCACAAATATAACCGGTTACTGCACTTGCTGCAGCTACTGCCGGGCTTGCCAGGTAAACTTCAGACTCCACATGTCCCATACGTCCTACAAAGTTGCGGTTAGTAGTAGAAATGCAGCGCTCACCAGCGGCCAGAATACCCATGTATCCACCAAGGCACGGTCCACAGGTAGGTGTACTTACAACTGCTCCAGCCTCAATGAAAATCTTAAGAAGCCCCTCTTCCATTGCCTGCAGATAAATTGCCTGAGTCGCAGGAATCACAATACAGCGAAGCCCTTTCTTAACCTTGCGTCCCTTCAGAATCTGAGCTGCAACACGAAGGTCGTCAATACGGCCATTCGTACAGGATCCGATTACAGACTGGTCTACAACAACCGGCTCTCCAATCTCAGAAATGGTCTTAGTGTTCTCTGGTAAATGAGGGAACGCAACGGTTGGTTCCAATGTGCTAAGATCAATTGTGTACTCAGCTTCATAAACAGCATCCTCATCAGCCTCGTATGCTGTATACGGGCGCTTGGAATGCTCTTTCATATATTCGATTGCAAGATCATCAACCGGGAAAATTCCATTCTTTCCGCCAGCCTCAATTGCCATATTAGCAATAGTAAAACGGTCGTCCATAGACAGGTTTTTAATTCCCTCTCCCACGAACTCCATAGATTTATAAAGAGCTCCGTCCACGCCGATCATTCCAATGATATGTAAGATCACATCCTTACCGCTTACCCATTTTTTCGGTTTGCCAACGATGTTAAATTTAATGGCAGACGGTACCTTAAACCATGCTTTTCCTGTAGCCATGCCAGCTGCCATATCAGTGCTTCCGACACCAGTGGAAAAAGCTCCAAGAGCTCCATATGTACAGGTGTGTGAATCAGCTCCGATAATCACATCGCCTGCAACTGTAAGACCTTTTTCCGGAAGGAGCGCATGCTCAATTCCCATCTGTCCTACATCAAAATAATTGGTGATATCGTGGCGACAGGCAAATTCACGAACACATTTACAGTGCTCAGCAGACTTAATATCCTTATTCGGAATAAAGTGATCCATTACCAGTGCAATTTTATCTTTGTCAAATACGGTATCTACCGTCATCTTATCCATCTCATGGATAGCTACCGGAGAAGTGATATCGTTTCCAAGAACAAGGTCAAGCTGTGCCTCTATAAGCTGTCCTGCTTCTACATGATCCAGACCTGCATGCGCTGCCAGGATCTTCTGAGTCATTGTCATTCCCATTTTAGTATTCCTCCTGATTCATTGTATGTTGATATTTTAGCACACTTTCTGTTATAATAAAAATACATATTAATCATAGTTATTATAATTTGTAGTTATATATCACTGTTTACTGGTGCTATTCTGTAAGGTATTATTTTGAGCGTAGTTCACAAAAACCTGAGAAACTTGGCGAAAAATCATTCGAATGCGTGATTTTTGTACATTGTAAGATATGTTGTCATGGACAAGGGTAAGCAATATTGTTATATATTCAGGAGGAATTTATGCAGGAAAATCTGTCTCTTTATCATATATTTTACACAGTCAGCCGCACTGGCAATATCTCAACTGCTGCTAAGGAGCTGTACATCAGCCAGCCTGCCATCAGCCGCGCCATTAAGAAGCTGGAAAGCAATCTGGACACCACTCTTTTCAAGCGCAGTTCCCGAGGCGTAACACTCACTCCTGACGGTCAGATTCTATATGAAAAAGCAAAAGGAGCCTTCGACCTTCTTTCCGAAGGAGAAGATTCCATTCTTCACAATCGCTCCAGAGAGATTCCCAGGCTGCGCATCGGTGCCAGCACCACTTTATGCAAATATGTACTTATGCCCAGGCTGAAAGATTTCATAGCTGCCAATCCGCAAATCCGTATTACAATCTCCTGCCAGTCCACCTACCAGACCCTGAAACTTCTTGAAGAAGACAAAATAGACATCGGCCTGATCGGACGACCGCAGAAGCTATCCGGATACGAATTTTTGCCTCTGCTGCAGATCCAGGATACCTTTGTCGCTACACATCAATACCTGGAGAATCAGCACCAGCTTTTTCCATCAGAACCCCTTCAGCACACTGCTACTTTCATGCTTCTTGACGAACAGAATATAACCAGACAGTCCGTCAATACCATGCTTCATGAGCACCAGATGCAGCTTGGTCACATTCTGGAAGTCAGCTCCATGGATCTTTTAATCCAGTTTGCGCAGGTAGGCTTGGGAATTGCCTGTGTGATCAAAGAATTTGTGCAAAATGATCTTAATAAAGAAATACTTGTGGAAGCGCCTCTGGGGCTGACTTTCCCATCAAGGGAAATCGGATTTGTATGCAAGAAAGGGAGCGAAAATCAGAAGCTTCTGACACAACTGGCAGAAATCTAGAGAAATTCCGCTTCGCTACACCGAAGTAGCGCAAAAAAATCCGGGTTTCCCCGGATTTTTACGGGTCCCTTCGGCTCCGCTTCGCTGCACCGAAGTAGCGCAAAAAAAATCCGGGTTTCCCCGGATTTTTTTGCTTAGTTATTAATAAGCTTATCTTCGCCGTTCCAGCTGTAGAGTTTACGGATTTCTTCGCCAACTTTCTCAGATGGATGCTCAGAAGCTTTCTTTCTCATAGCTTTGAAATGAACCTGACGTCCAGCTGGGCTCATATCAAGCAGGAAGTCTTTTGCGAAAGTACCATCCTGGATATCGGAAAGGATTTTCTTCATTGCTTTCTTTGTATCTTCTGTAATGATCTTCGGTCCTGTGATGTAGTCACCGTACTCAGCTGTGTTGGAGATGGAATATCTCATTCCAGCGAAGCCTGACTGATAAATCAGGTCTACGATCAGCTTCATTTCGTGAATACACTCGAAGTATGCATTTCTTGGGTCATAACCAGCCTCGCAAAGAGTCTCGAAACCAGCCTGCATAAGTGCACAAACACCACCGCAAAGTACTGCCTGCTCTCCAAAAAGGTCTGTCTCTGTCTCTGTACGGAATGTAGTCTCAAGAAGTCCTGCTCTTGCACCACCAATAGCAAGTCCGTATGCAAGTGCTTTGTCAAGTGCTTTTCCTGTGTAATCCTGCTCAACAGCTACCAGACAAGGAGTTCCTTTGCCAGCCTGATACTCGCTTCTTACTGTATGTCCTGGTGCTTTTGGAGCAATCATGGTAACATCTACATTCTTTGGCGGAACAATACATCCGAAATGAATGTTGAAACCATGAGCAAACATAAGCATATTGCCTTCCTCAAGGTTTGGCTCGATATCTTTCTTATACATATCAGCCTGTTTCTCATCATTGATCAGAATCATGATGATATCAGCCTTCTTTGCAGCCTCAGCTGCTGTATATACTTTAAATCCCTGCTCTTCAGCTCTCTTCCAGGATCTGCTGCCTTCATAAAGACCGATAATGACGTCACATCCGGACTCCTTCAGGTTCAGTGCGTGAGCATGTCCCTGGCTGCCGTAACCGATAATTGCGATTGTTTTTCCATCTAATAAAGAGAGATTACAATCTTCCTGGTAAAAAATTCTTGCTGACATTTTCGTTTCCTCCTACTGTGTTAAAACTTAAAAATATATATCGTTAAGGGAATATATATGCATATCCTGTGTATGATTATTCATTCCAGAAATACGCCCCTTAGCAAACCAAATAAATAATCCTGCCTTCAGAATTCTCCGCCTGTGGCGGATTGCCTCTTGCGGCATCTGCCTGATCAGCGCTTCCGCAATTACAAAAATTTCACCCCATGAGAGCCTCTCTCAAGACCCATAACACCGGCACGTGCCAGTTCCAGAATCTCGTAATCTCCCATAAGATTAATAAATGCCTCCAGCTTGGTCTTGCTGCCTGTCATTTCTACAATGAGAGAATCCTTGCTCACATCTACAACCTTGGCACGGAAAATATCCGCAATGGAAACAATTCCCTGTCTCTGCTCCGGTGCGGCTGCAACCTTCACAAGAACAGTCTCACGAACTACGCTGTCAGATGGATCCAGGACTTTGATATCCCTTACATCAACAAGCTTCGCAAGCTGTTTCACAATCTGATCAAGAATTGCGTCATCTCCGCTGCACACTACTGTAATGCGAGTATAATTCACATCCGCTGTAACTCCGGCAGTGATACTGTCAATATTATAACCACGACGGCTGAACATTCCGGCGATCCGGCTGAGTACACCTGACGTGTTGTCAACTAGTAAAGATAAAATCTTATTTTGCATAAATATAATCCTGCTTTCGTGCTTCAGATTGATATGGTTATCATTATAACAACATAATTTATTTTGTCAATGCTACACTTCAAAAAAGTTTTAATGTTTTATAGCATTAAAGCATTTTTATTCATATAACACACTTTCATTTCACTATTAACATATTTACACAGTATGAAGTATCTATATTTTACGTAAATATTTTATATCAGATATTTACTCTGCAGGTCTGTCACTGTCTTTTGGTTCAGATAAAGTCCTCTTCTCAAAAAACGCTCCACATTTCCATATTCCGCATAAATCGTACGAAACATTCTGTCCAGATATTCCTCTTTTACCCTGAAAAGCGCTGATACTTTATTTACATTTGCAATACTGTCCAGTCTATTTGCCTCAAGGTAACGCAGCATATAATCCAGTTCTCCTGCCAGGCACACATTGGAACGTATAAAATCCTCCCGGATCACATCTCTGTGAACTCCAAGAGCACAAAGAAGAAGGGCTGTCACTACCCCCACTCTGTCTTTTCCGAAGCTGCAGTGCCAGAGAGCAGCACCATTTTCGTGATGCAGCAGTACATCCATAAATCTGGCACATTGTTTCACTGAATACTGATCCTTTACAAAATTCTCATACTGCTGCTCGATCAGACTCTCTATATCGCCATCATACTCCAGAACCTTTTTCAACATATCATTTGTCTGCAGTATTCCCAAAACACTTTTCGGAGAATCACTGATAGTCTCTTCATCGATCATGGGGATGTGATAATATTCCACTCCCTTTACCACAATGTCCGGTCTTTCATTTCGTTCCAGCTGGTCTCTGAGATCAATCACGGTCTTCAGCTTGCAGTCCTCCTGCAAAACATGCTGATCAGCCATAGAAGCATGATAAAGATTTCCGCTTCGAATAAGCTTTCTGGGAAGGATATGACGCCCATCCTTTGTGGCGATTGCCCCAAGATCTCTTGTATTGGAAAGACTCTGCATCGTAATCCGTCCGCCCTTAGGAAATCCGGTAGCCATTTCCGGATTGAAAAGTTTCAGAATCCGCAGGCAGTCCTGTGCCTCATGCTCCGTCATCTCAAACTGATATCGCTTCTTTCTCCTGGTAATGATCACCAGATAATTAGAGATCATCTGCTTCACTGCTTCTTCTGCGTTTTCGCCTTCCCGATGGATATACGCCCAGACAATATCTCTGCAAGGAAGATTATTCTGTATCATATGTCTGAAAAAGATCAGGTTTCCATCTTCTACGCGAATCTTACCGTATCTCATATTTCTCCTCCATTCGTTGCCTTTCATTCTTACGATACCACAGAAAACAAAATTTGACAATTATTGGAAAAAGTTTATAATCAAAAAAGATATGTCGGGGTTACTGTGAACAGAATGAACAGCAACATGTTGACAAACTTAGAAAGGTGAATTTTTTATGGATAATCTGATTTTTTGCCTCAATGCAACCATTCCTATTTTTTTGACCCTTATGCTGGGTTATTTTCTTCGAAAAATTAATCTTTATGATGATTCCTTTGTTGCACAGATGAACAAATTTGTATTCAAGGCAGCCTTACCCGCACTTTTGTTTATGAATGTGGCTGAATCAGATTTTATTAAAGTTTGGGATACAAAGTTTGTTCTCTTTTGTTTTGGCGCTACGTTTTGCAGCATTGCCATTTCTATCGGTCTTTCCTTCCTGCTGAATCCAAGGGACATACAGGGAGAATTTGTCCAGGCCTCTTACCGCAGCAGCGCGGCAATCCTCGGCATTGCTATCATCCAGAACCTTTATGGAGATGCCGGTATGGCACCTCTTATGATCATAGCAAGCGTTCCTCTCTATAATGTAATGGCAGTCATGGTTCTCTCTTTTATGAAGCCTGACAATCAGGGAATGAACAAACAGATGCTCCTAAAAACCTTAAAAGGAATTGCCAGCAACCCTATTATTCTTGGAATCCTGGCAGGTCTTATCTGGTCTGTCCTTCGTCTGCCTCTTCCAACGATCCTTTCCAGTACTGTCAATAACCTCGGAAAAACAGCCACACCTCTTGGACTGATGGCCATGGGTGGTGCCCTTCATTTTGGAAAAGCTTTTTCCAGATTAAAAGCAACTATCGCCTGCACTTTTATGAAGCTGATCGGCTTTTGCACCATTTTTCTTCCAGTTGCTGTCAGACTTGAATTTACCCATGACAAGCTGGTTGCCATTCTGATCATGCTTGGTTCTGCTACCACAGTAAGCTGTTATATCATGGCAAAAAACATGGGGCACGAAGGGTCTTTTTCCTCCAGTGTCATTATGCTCACTACATTATTCAGTGCTTTTACTCTCACTATCTGGCTGTTCATTTGCAAAAGTTTAGGATTGATTTAATGGATTCTGTTACATATCCTTGTCAATGCCAGACAGTATTTCATACAATGCCTCCAGGCTATATGGCAAAATATCCTCATCAATCTGAAATTTCGGATGATGCAGCGGATAACCCTTATCAGGAATTCCTGCCAGAAATACACTGAACAAGCCCTTTGTATGTAAAAAATACCGATAGGCATTGTCTCCGGACAAAAACAGCTGCTCCTCGCCTTCCAGAAGAAACTGCTCTCCAAATATCTTCCTTCCTGCAGTTTCCGCAATCCTGGTAAGCTCCGGATCATTTGCAAAAGGCAGAACTGCAGGCTTTGGATATTCCAACTCGATCCTTGTTCCCGTCTTTGCTTCTATTTCATTCAAGGTTTCCTTCAGCCGCTTATCCAGCGCCTGGTAATCTTCTTCGTAAGCAGCCCGGATATTTCCCCGAAGAGTCACAAGATCTGTAATAATATTAGAGTATTCTCCACCATGAATGGTTCCGATTCCGATCAGGCAGGGACCTTTTCCTTTATACGTTTCATTAAGATCATGAAGGGCTTTTACCACCAGAGAAGCCGCATAAATACTGTCAATTCCTTTATGAGCCTCACACCAGTGGCTGGATTTTCCATGAACACGGATTTCCATGCCATTGATCATAGCCGAAGCCTGTCCCTCATGCACTGCCATTCCAAAAGACTGATCCACTGCGTAATGAAACATGAGAAAAATATCTGGTTCTCCATCAAGGGCACCTGCTGCCAGCATTCGCTTTGCACCTTCACCGATTTCTTCGGCAGGTTCAAAAAGAAACCGCATCCGCACTGGAAAAACCTCTCCCTCTTCCGCCAGAATCCTCGCCAGCACCAACGCCGAAGCCACGATGCCATCATGACCACAGGCATGCATGACTCCGGCATTTTCCGATGCGTAAGACAGTCCGGTTTGTTCCTGTATAGGAAGTGCATCCATCTCTGCGCGAAGCACAACTTTCTTTTGCCGGCAAAAGCTGCCTCATCCTGACAGGGATGCTCCGCAATGATCCCCGTAGGCTCCACAATCCGAAACCGATAGCCTAATTTTCCCAGATACTCCTGTATAAAAGCAGATGTCTCAAACTCCTGAAGCCCCAGTTCCGGATGCCTGTGGAAATGACGCCGCAATCTGATCAGCTCTTCTTTGTATTTTTCAAATTTACATTGGTAATTTAATCGCTCTGCCATATTTTATCCTTTACCCTTATCTCGGAGTACGCGAATTGTCTGAAATGATCTAAAGTAACAGCTAAATCAATCCCAGGTGCTCCAACCCGTTTTTAATTCCATAATGAAAAATATCCGTTGTCACGTAATCAGCCAGCTTCTTGATTCCAGGCGCCGCATTTCCCATTGCCACCTTCGTCTTTGCATATTCGAACATAGACAGGTCATTATTGCTGTCACCAAATACAATGGTATCCTCATGTGCAATATCAAAAATCCTGCATACAGCCGCAATGCCAACAGCCTTGGAAAAGCCTTTCGGGATCATCTCAATGGTATCCCCGGCAAGACCTTCCCCTACATGGCCAATAAACTCATAATAGTCCTCAAGCTCCGCACAGGCCTTCTCAGGATCACTTCCCGGCACGATCTTAGAACTGATCTTATTAATATGAGGTCGTGTTCATACCCCTTAACAGGACGCCACTTAGCCCCCAGAGCCTTTGTGATCAGATCAGCATACCAGTTAATATCTGTATTATACTCATCCTTATCGTAGTACATCCAATCAGCACCCTCCATCACCGGAATCATGCCATATTTCCGAAGCACCTCCACCGAATGCCATGCTGCCTCCGTGGTCATTTCCTTGTTAAAAAGCCTTTTGCCATCTTTCTCAATGGTACATCCACAGGCACTGATCATTCCCGTAAAAGGGATCTGTTCCAGATAATCAGGCACAAACGCCCTGCTTCTTCCTGTACACAGCCATGCCTGATGGCCATTCTTCACCAGTTTTGTAATCGCCTCTACAGCACTGGCCGGTGTCCCTTTTTCAATATCACAGATCGTACCATCAGCATCAAAAAACACTGCTTTTTTGTGAATCTGCTGTCCACTTCCTGTAGAAGAAGCACCTTCATAACTTCCCTTGAAAATGTTATCAGGCATAAAATACCCCCGCAAGCTTTACAAAGTCGCAGGTATCTTTCACACCGGCAGTCTCATAAGGAGAATGCATAGCCAGCTGCGGCAGTCCAATATCTACTGTATTTAAAGCCACCTGCGTATTGGAAATATTTCCCAGAGTGGAGCCGCCGGCTACGTCCGAACGATTCACGTAAACCTGACAGGATACCCCTGCCTCTTTACAGAGTTCCTTAAACATCGCTGCCGAAATACCATCTGTGCAGTACTTCTGGTTCGCATTATACTTCACCGCAATTCCGGCATTAATATGCGGTCGGTTCACCGGATCCGCCTTCTCAGGGTAGTTCGGATGAATCGCATGTGCATTATCCGCAGAGATCATAAAGCTCTTTGCCAGAGAGATCAGATAATCCTCGTAGCTTCTTCCAAGCCCCAGATTAATACGAAGGAGGGTATCCCGAAGGAAAGTAGATGCAGCCCCCTGCCTGGTGCCGCTTCCCACCTCTTCATTATCCATTACCATATGTACACAGATGCTCTTCTCATTTTTTCCAGCAATCAGTCCTTCCATAGAGGAAAAAGCGCACTGCAGATCATCCAATCTTGGCGCAGAGACAAATTCCTCCTCACTGCCCCAGACAGTACCAGGCATGCGGTTATAAAGGAACAGATCATGTCCCAGAATATCCTCTTCTTTCACCCCTGCAGCCTCTGCCACAGTTTTAAAGAAAGATCCCTTAGCGCTCTCCAGGCCATAAAGAGGAAGCATATCCTTCTGCACATTATACTTATAACCGCTGTTCGCCTCACGATTCATATGGATAGCCAGATTCGGGATCATCAACATATCCTTGTCCACAGTCACAAGCTTCTCACAAATCTGTTCATCCTCCTTCACGATCAGACGTCCAGCCACAGAAAGGGGGCGGTCAAACCAGGGAGCCAGAAGCGCACCACCATAAAGTTCCACATTCAGCTTCACATACCCATTTTCCACCATCTCTGGATTCTCCTTGATCTTCAAAGACGGGGAATCACTGTGGCTTGCAATAATATGGAACACGTCGCTGGAAATCTCCGGCACGGTAAATGCAATGATTGCCGAATGATTCCGGATCACAAAATACTTCCCACCGTTTTTTATCTCCCAGTGCTCATCTTCCTTTAACTCTGTAAATCCATTCTCCGTAAATCTTGTTTTCATCATCTCCACTGCCTGAAATGCAGTAGGGCTCTCTTTGATAAATGTAAGTAATTTCTCTGCTGTATGATTCATTTCTAAACTCCTAAATATTTTTCTATACTTTTCCCTTTGCCACACCCCCGCAATCGTTTTGCGAGCCCCGCTCGCCAAAGTGATAAGTCATACCACATTTGAACCAGTTCCAACCGATACACAGGGGAGGTGGCAGCGGGTACTGCTTGTGGGGCTTGGGGATTTTCGGCAGGTTTGCGAGCATAGCAACACTCTCAATCTTTAATAATCAACGCCATAAACACCAGATCCGTATTCCCCGTATTCGCCAGTCCATGACCTCTTCCATCTGGTGTAAAGGTAATATCGCCCGCTTTCACATGTCTCCAGGAAGTCCCATTATCATTATATTCCCCTTCTCCGGTCAGAATATAATAGGTCTCACTCTCCCCATAATGCATATGAAAACCAAGAGAACATCCCGGTTCCAGAGTCACCTCTGCATAAAGCCCGCACTTTCCATTTAACTGCTGCTCATCCAGCAGCTCCTTGATAATCACATGTCCATTTCCCTCGCACATATGCTCAATACGATTAATCTTCATATCCAGACTCCTCCTTCGTAAAAGGGCGCATCCCCAGCTTTCGCCAGAGATGCGCCCTGTTTTTCAGCCTTCTTCAATTATAATTACAAACTCTTAATCCTGTCAATGGCTTTCAGAGTATTCTCATAAGTTCCAAACGCAGTCAGACGGAAATAGCCCTCTCCATGAGAACCAAAACCAGAACCTGGCGTACCAACCACATTTGCATTTTTAAGGAGATAATCAAAAAACTCCCAGGAAGTCATTTTATCCGGTGTTTCCAGCCAGATATAAGGCGCGTTCACACCACCGGAAACAGAGAAGCCAGCTTTTGTCAGCTCATCATGGATCAGCTTTGCATTTCTCATATAATAGCCAACCTGATCCTTCAGCTGAGCCTTACCTGCCTCAGAATAGACAGCCTCTCCTGCCTTCTGTACAATATAAGGAGCACCGTTAAACTTGGTGCCGTGACGTCTTGCCCACAGACTGTGAAGTGATACCCCATCTCGTACCAGTTCCTTCGGAATAACCGTAAATCCAAGACGAACACCAGTAAATCCGGCATTCTTGGAAAAGCTTCGAAGTTCAATCGCGCATGTTCTCGCACCCTCGCACTCATAAATACTGTGCGGTACATTTTCCTCAGAGATATAAGCCTCATAAGCTGCATCATAAATAATCACACAGCCATTTTTGTTGGCATAATCCACCCATTTCTGCAATTCATCCATTGTAATAGCAGAACCGGTCGGATTATTTGGAAAGCAAAGATAGATCAGATCCGGCACTTCTGATGGAAATTCCGGCAAAAATCCATTCTCCTTGCGGCATGGCATATAGATCACACCGTCAAAATTTTCACGAACCGTATTATACTCTCCGGTACGGCCCGCCATAACATTGGTATCCACATAAACCGGATAAACCGGGTCACACACAGCAACCTTATTATCTGTTCCGAAAATCTCCTGAATATTACCGGAATCACTTTTTGCACCATCAGAAACAAAAATCTCATCTGCTGCAACATCGCATCCTCTGTCCTGGTAATCGTTCTTTGCGATTGCCCTTCTTAGAAATTCATACCCCAGATCTGGCGCATAACCGTGAAAAGTCTCTGCGTGAGCCATCTCCTCGACTGCCCCGTGAAGAGCATCAATAATAGCCGGAACCAGCGGCTGTGTCACATCACCAATACCAAGGCTGATCACCTCTTTATCCGGATTCTCTTCTTTATAGGCACGCACTTTTTTCCAATTGTAGAAAAAAGATAGCTTCCTGGCAGTTTTAAATAATTATGATTAACGGTAACCATCTGATTATCCTCCTGTAAATCTACTTTCTCTTCTCAACCTCAGCCAGCAGCGCCTCTCTCACGCTTGCCGGGTTTGCCTTGCCCTTCATTTCCTTCATGATCTGACCGACAAAGAAGCCCATAACCTTCTCTTTACCTCCAAGAAGCTCAGACAGCGGTCCAGGGTTCTCATCCAGAATCCTGCTGATGGTGCTGCTAAGAAGCCCGGTATCCTCCACGATCTTTAAGCCATGCTCTTCCACATAAGCGATCGGATCAACATCCTCATCAAATACCTTTTCAAATACCTTCTTGGCGTTCTGTGGGCTTACCTCCTTCTTATCGACCATTGTAAGAAGATCTGCAAGATGCTGCGGTGTAAATCTTAACTTCTCAGCCTCAATGCCTTTTTCCTTCATAAGACGAAGCACTTCCACCATAAACCAGTTTGCCGCCTTTTTCGGGTTGCCGCTCAGCGTAGCCACATCTTCAAACAAAGCAGCCAGATGTCTGGACTCTGTAAGAATCTGGGAATCATACTCCGGAAGACCAAACTCACTCTGATAACGGGCAGCCTTCTCCTCCCGGAACTCCGGAAGCTCACTTCTGATTTTTGCGATCCACTCATCGGAAATATGGATCGGCGGAAGATCCGGATCCGGGAAATAGCGGTAATCCTTTGCATCCTCCTTAGAACGCATTGCATGAGAAGACTCTTTATTGTCATCCCATCTTCTGGTCTCCTGGGTGACACTTTTACCCATCTCCAGAAGCTCGATCTGACGCTCTCTTTCGCCCTCAATAGCATGTGCTATGGCCTTAAAAGAGTTCAGGTTCTTCATCTCTGTTCTGGTTCCAAGTGTATCACTTCCTGCCACTCTCACAGAAAGGTTCACATCAGCACGCATGGAACCCTCCTGAAGCTTACAATCGGAAACACCCAGATACTGCATGGTACAACGAAGCTTTTCCAGATAAGCGATAACCTCATCTGCACTTCTCATATCCGGCTCAGAAACGATCTCGATCAGAGGAACACCGCTTCGGTTATAATCTACCAAAGAGCAGTCCTCCCACTCATCATGGATCAGCTTACCTGCGTCCTCCTCCATATGCATCTCATGGATCCGGACTTTTTTCTTGCCAGCTTCTGTCTCGATCTCCACAAATCCATCATGGCAGATTGGCAGATACAGCTGGGAAATCTGATAATTCTGCGGATTATCCGGATAAAAATAGTTCTTACGGTCAAATTTGCAATACTGATTGATGCTGCAGTTTGTGGCAAGTCCTGCGCGCAGGGCAAATTCTACTACCTTTTTGTTTAATACCGGAAGAGAACCTGGCATACCAGTACACACCGGACAGGTGTGGGTATTGGGTGCCCCTCCAAATGCTGTGGAGCAGCCGCAGAAAATCTTTGTTCTGGTGGCAAGTTCTACATGAACCTCAAGTCCGATAATAGTCTCATACTGTTTCATGCTCTCTTACCTCCTTCCTCTGGTGTTCCAAAATCTCCTCTTACGCTTTCATAGGCATGGGCAGCACGAAGGATCTTCCTTTCCATAAAACAGTCTCCGATCATCTGGATTCCGATTGGAAGTCCGGCACTGTCTTTTCCGCAGGGAACTGTAATTCCTGGAAGTCCGCAAAGATTTACGGCAACTGTATAAATATCCCCAAGGTACATTGCCATAGGGTCTTTTAAGCTTTCTCCGATCTTCGGCGCTGTATAAGGAGCTGCCGGGGCAAGAAGCACGTCATATTTTCCAAAAGCCTGATCAAACTCTTTTTTAATAAGTGCTTTGGTGCGCAGGGCTTTCAGATAATAAGCATCGTAATAACCAGAGCTTAAAACAAAGGAACCAAGCATGATACGACGTTTTACTTCTTCTCCAAAGCCCTCCGTTCTAGTACGTTTATACATATCATGAAGCCCGTCATATTCTTTTGCACGATAGCCATATTTTACGCCATCAAAGCGCTCCAGGTTGGAGCTTGCTTCTGCGCTGGCAATAATATAGTATGCCGGAATCATATATTCCATAGTTTTGACAGAGAAAAATTCTACAATTGCTCCCATCTGGGTCAGCACTTTCAGGGTTTCCATAAAGGCATCTTTTACCTCTGGCGAAATTCCCTCTGACAGATATTCCTTCGGAACACCAAATTTCATTCCTGTAATCTTATCTGTCATCTCACTGGAAAAATCCAGGTCTTTTCGGTCAATGGAAGTACTGTCTTTCGGATCATGGCCAGCGATCACTTCCAGAAGTGCTGCGCAATCTGCCACATCTTTTCCAATCGGTCCGATCTGATCCAGAGAAGAGGCATATGCAACCAGCCCATAACGGGAAACCGTACCATAAGTAGGCTTCATTCCTGTCACACCGCAATAAGAGCTTGGCTGACGGATGGAACCTCCTGTATCAGAGCCCAGTGCCAGATAAGCCTCTCCTGCTGCTACAGCTGCACAGGAGCCGCCTGAGGAGCCGCCTGGAACATGCTCTGTATTCCATGGATTTCTGGTAATGCCATAGGCAGAAGTTTCCGTCGTACTTCCCATGGCAAACTCATCCATATTTGTTTTTCCGATAATGATCATTCCTGCTTTTTCAAGCCGGCTGATCACCTCTGCCTGATACTGGGGAACAAATCCTTCCAGAATTTTTGACGCACAGGTAGTAGGTTTTCCCTGTACACAAATGTTATCTTTGATAGCAATGGGAACACCGGCAAGAGGACTGGTATAAGTTCCGTCCTCAATGCCTTTTTCCACCTCTTTTGCTCTTGCATACGCTTCTTTTTTATAAGTGTCCAGATATGCGTGGATTCTGTTATCTTTTTCCTCTATTTTAGAAAAGACATCCTTGACGCCGTCCAGAACACTGACCTCATGTTTTTTAATCTTATCAGCCAGCTGTAAGGCTGTTAATTTTTCTAATTCCATGTGAATGTCTCCTATCCTATGGTCTTTGGAACCTGATACTGTCCTTCTTTGGCTTTTGGCGCATTTGCAAGCATTGCCTCGCTGTTGTCACCATTTGTAACTTCATCCTCACGAAATACATTCTGGTCGCCAAAAATATGGGACATTGGTTCAACACTGGATGTATCCAGTTCATCCAGCTTATCTACATAATCAAGCATTTCCTGCATATCTTTTTTTGCCTTTTCCTTCTCTTCTTCTGTAAGGGAAAGTTTTGCAAGAATGCAGACATTTTCCATGGTTTCATCGTCAATCTGTTTTGCCATTTTCTCATCCTCCTGCACAGAAATTATTACGCTCCACTCTGGATCCATACCAAAATCTTTTCTGGATATCCAGCTTTTTTATGGCTCCAGTCTGTTCAGGTCTCTTGGGAACAGGCATGCCTCACGGACATTTTCCTCCCCGAGAAGCTGCATGGTAAGACGCTCCAGACCGATTCCAAGACCACCATGAGGAGGCATACCGTATTTAAATGTATCCAGATACTGTTCCATTCCTTCTGTCTCCATACCTCTGTTCTCTATCTTTTTCAGAAGGGCATTGTAATCGTGAATTCTCTGTCCTCCTGTTGTGATCTCAAGGCCATGGAAAAGCAGGTCAAAGCTTAACGTAAATCTGGTATCCTCTGGATCATCCATTGCGTAGAACGGACGCTTCTTAGATGGATAATGGGTAACAAAAACAAAATCCGCATTATATTCTTCTTTAAAATACTGACCAATCAGGGCTTCCTCCTCCGGCTCCAGATCAAATGGATTACGGATCTGACGGTTGTATTTCTTCGCAACCAGCTCTTTTGCCACATCAAAACGAACTGCCGGAATCCTGGAAGCATCTGGAAGCTCAACCTTCAGGATCTCCAGTTCTTTTGCATAATCCTCTTTTAAAAGCTTCATTGCATACTGCAAAAAGCCAGTCTCCATAGCCATGATCTCTTCAAAGCTATCAATATAGCCCATCTCAAAATCAAGACTCGTATATTCATTTAAATGTCTTTTGGTGTTATGTTTCTCAGCACGGAAAACAGGTCCGGTCTCAAATACTCTGTCAAAAACTCCCACCATCATCTGTTTGTAAAACTGTGGGCTCTGAGCCAGAACAGCCGGTTTATGGAAATAGCTGAGTTTAAACAGGTTCGCGCCTCCCTCAGCACCTCTGGCTCCGATCTTCGGCGTATGGATTTCCGTAAATCCATTTTCATAGAGATAATCACGAAAAGCCCTTGTCAAAGCTTCCTGGATTTTAAATCTTGCGCGCTCCTGAATATTGCGGAGGGAAAGGGAACGGTAATTTAATTTGGCTTCCAGAGAAGTATTCAGCTTCCATTTATCGATTGCAAGAGGAAGAGGTTCAGCCGGAGAAGACAGCACCTGAATTTCACGAATGTGAAGCTCTCTGCCATGAGGCGCTCTCTCTTCTTTATTTACAACACCTTTTACTCTTACTGTCATGCCTTCTTTCAGATCATGAATGGAAAAATCAACATCCTCATTTACTAAAACGGTCTGAAACAGACCCTCTCTTCTTCTGATAATTACAAATGCAACATCTCCCATGTTGCGGATACTGTGAATGGCGCCCTCCAGGATGGCTTCCTGATTCAGAAGTTCTTCTCCCATCAGTGCATCCCAGCTGCTCACTTCTTTTTTCCAGCTTCCATCCAAAAACTCCATTTCCTCATCCTCCATTTCCTAAAATCATAAAAATATATCTTATAAAAACCCCAGCCAGAATTTCTGAAAAATCCTATACAACAGGATTAGAATTCTGCCTTAGACTATACCTCATCATATAACAGCATCAGAACCATCTGAGCTGTCTCTACCATATTTGTCCCGGAATCCATACTGCATTTCTGAATGTACCGGTATGCATCTTCTTCGCTTAAATGATTTCGCTCCATAAGAAGAAACTTTGCGTTGGAAATGTAATTCTGCTCTTTCCAGGAACGCGTTTTCGGTTTCTTCTTCTCTTTTTTTAGCCGCCGCTCGATCTGGGACAACATCATATCCACCGTGTTTACCAGGTCGCTGACTTTCATTGGCATTTCCACAGTAAGGACGGATGTAGGCGCTTCCGCAATCACTCTTCCAGATGCCAGCAACAGCATTTCAAAATATGAAGGAATATCTTCCAGCACATCCCGGTAATACCGGTCCGTCAGCTTATAACCACAGATCAGAATACCTCCGTCCAACTCACTCATGCTGGCAAGTGCTGTTGAAGCAGTTGAACATACCGCAGCTACAGAAAAACCGTGCCGGTTCAATATGGTACGTATTTTCTTTGCGTCATCGATTTTCGGTAATGCAATTACAATGCTGCTGTTCATACCATGCTACTCTCTTATCTTAAATCTTGTATAAATACTGGCTGATTTCCCACTCGCTTACCTGTCTCATATAATTCAGCCATTCTTCCTTCTTGGCAGCTGCATATTCCTCACAGAACTTTTTACCAAGTACACTCTGGATCCAGGTGCTATTCTCGAAATGTGTAAGGGCATCATCCAGGTTCAGCGGAAGATTTCCAATATTCATAGCTTTCTGGTCAGATTCGGAAAAAGAACGATCCGATGCTTGGTAGGATATAATTTCTGCTGAATTCCATCCAGACCGGCTGCAATGCAAACAGCAAACACAAGGTAAGGATTTGCAGATGCATCTGGGCTTCGAAGCTCGATTGCCAGGCTGTCTGATCTTAAATTGGAAATACGGATCAGAGAGTTCTGGTTATTCTTTGTCCAGGTCAGTTCTGTAGGAGCATCATAGCCAGGTACAAGTCTCTTGTAGGAATTCACAAGCGGATTGGTAATGGCGGCCATCTCTTCACTATGTGCAAGAAGACCACCGATAAAATGATAAGCATCCTCGCTGAGACCATTTACATCATCAGGATCAGCAAATATATTTTTCCATCTTTATACAATGCAAAATGAATGTGCATACCGGAACCATTCACCTCAGCTCTCGGCTTTGGCATAAAGGTTGCATGAAGTCCATGCCGTTTTGCAATGGTGCGGACTGCCATTTTGAAAGTCATCACACAGTCAGCCATTTCATTTGCACCGGAAAATTTAAAATCAATCTCATGCTGTGCCGGAGCGGTTTCATGATGGGAAGATTCAATTTCATATCCCATATCTTCCAGATTCAGAACCATATCACGTCTTGCATTTTCTCCCAGATCCAGCGGGCTGATATCCAGATATCCAGCTTTTTCATGAGTCAGTGTAGTGGGAACTCCGTTATCATCTGTGTGAAATAAGAAAAACTCACATTCCGGATCCACTTCACAAACATAGCCTTCCTTAGCAGCCATCTCTACCACCTGTTTCAGAATATATCTCGGGCTTTTCTCAAGCGGCGTTCCATCTGAGCGGTAGATATCACAGAGCAGTCTGGCTACCTTTCCCTGCTGCGGACGCCACGGAAGAATGGTGAAAGTATTATAGTCCGGATGTAAATACATATCCGGCTCTTTCTCCCCTGCTATTCCGGCAATGTAGGAGCTGTCTACTACATATTCATTATCCAGTGCCCGGGGGAGCTCCCGAGCTGTAATCGCAATATTTTTCAAAGTACCGAACATATCGGTAAACTGAAGACGAATGAATTCTACATCCTCGTCTTCTGCCATCTGTAACACTTCTTCTCTGGTGTAATTCCCCATGGTGTTCTCTCCTTCTTTCACTCTCATGCCCTCATCCATCCATTACGCATGACTTATTTAAACAAAAAAGGCGCACTTCAAAAAGATACCCTTCTGAAGAACGCCCTTGTTCATGGAGGTAATTATAGCAATGAGGTCATGCTTTGTCAACTTATTTTTTACCACTTTACCATATCAGCGTTGTATAAAATGATGTACAAAATAATTATTTTGTATCAGAACGGAAAATCGGGAGCAAATTTAGTTTGCCCCCGACCATACTTTTTATATACTCTCTTTTTTATTTTCCCGACAGCGATTCAGCAGGTATTATTCCACAAAGCATTTTTTTGCCAACTTACAGATAAGAATATCCCATCAGGGATTCATCCACTGCCTTTGCGGCTTCTCTTCCTTCACGGATTGCCCATACTACCAGAGACTGGCCTCTGTGCATATCTCCTGCTGTGAAAACCCGCGGTACGCTGGTCTCATAGGCTTCCGGTTTTGTCTCAACGTTGGTTCTTGCAGTTGTTGCAACCTTAAATGCATCAGTCACATATTTCTGGCTTCCAAGGAAACCAGCTGCGATCAGTACCAGGTCTGCAGGGATCACTTCTTCCGTCCCCTCTACCGGAACCATCATCATACGGCCTGTTTTGGCATCTTTCTCGCTTTTCAGCTTTACGATCCGGGCCTGGCAGACATTTCCGTTTTTATCTTTGATAAATTCAGTAACGGTTGTCTGGTAAACCCGGGGGTCATGTCCAAACACTGCAATTGCTTCTTCCTGGCCATAGTCTGTTTTTAAGACCTTTGGCCATTCCGGCCATGGATTGGAAGCAGCACGCTCTGTTGGCGGCATTGGCATCATTTCCAGCTGTGTTACAGATTTGGCGCCGAGACGTACGGAAGTACCCACACAGTCATTTCCGGTATCACCACCGCCAATTACCAGCACATGTTTGCCTCTTGCCTCTTCATAAGGAGCTTTGGTAAAATCGCTGTCCAGAAGAGTTTTGGTGACTTTTTTCAAGAAGTCTACTGCAAAATAAATTCCCTTTGCATCTCTTCCCGGCACTTTAATATCACGGGGATTGGAGCTCCGCAACAAAGGATTACACGGTCATATTTCTTCAAAAGTTCCTCTGCTGTAATATCCACTCCAACATTTGTATTTGTCACAAATTTCACACCCTCAGCTTCCATCAGCTTCAGTCTTCTGTCGATCACAGATTTCTCCAGCTTCATATTTGGAATGCCGTAACGAAGAAGTCCGCCGATCCGGTCACTTCTTTCGAATACAGTTACATTGTGACCTCTTCTGTTTAACTGCTGTGCTGCTGCAAGTCCGGAAGGACCGCTTCCGATAACTGCTATGGTCTTTCCTGTACGAACCTTCGGAGGCTGTGGAACAACCCAGCCTTCTGCATATGCAGTCTCAATGATGGCACGTTCATTTTCCTTAGTGGAAACAGGCTCTCCATTTAAGTTGCAGGTACAGGCTGCCTCGCAAAGTGCAGGGCACACACGGGAGGTAAATTCCGGGAAGCTGTGTGTCTTGTTCAGACGAAGAAACGCCTGTTTCCAGTTTCCGGTAAATACCAGATCATTTGTCTCTGGCACCAGGTTGTGAAGCGGACATCCGGAAGCCATGCCGCCGATCATCATGCCTGCCTGGCAGAAGGGAACGCCGCAAGCCATGCAGCGTGCTCCCTGAAGTTTTTGTTTCTCTTTATTAAGAGGAGTACGGAACTCCTTGAAATTGGCAATTCTTACTTTTGGCGGCAGAACCTTTGCCGTCTCTCTGTTATATTCTAAAAATCCAGTCGGTTTTCCCACGATCTTCTGCCTCCTTAATGCTTAACTCCTATGCTTTCGTAGAATGCTTCCATCTGCGCCTGCTCACTGTTCAGACCTTTTTCCTCAAGCTTTGCACTTAATGTGATCATCTTCTTGTACTCATTTGGAATGAGTTTTTTGAAGTGAGGCAGATACATGTCAAACTGATCCAGAACCTTCTGTCCAAGCTCCGATCCCGTTGCAGCTACATGTGCTTCGATCAGATTTTTCAGTTCTTTTTTGTCATATTTATTGTCTACTTTTTCAATAGAAATCATCGCTTTATTTAAGTTCTTATAAAGAACATTTTCCACATCCAGAACATAAGCGATACCGCCGCTCATACCTGCTGCAAAGTTTTTGCCGGTTCTTCCAAGAACTACTACACGACCACCGGTCATGTACTCACAGCCGTGCTCTCCCACACCTTCCACAACTGCATTGGCACCAGAGTTACGAACTGCAAAACGCTCACCTGCCATACCGTTAATAAAGGCAGTTCCACTAGTTGCACCATAAAGAGCAACGTTGCCGACAATAATGTTATCTTCTGCTTTGTAACCGGCATTTTCCGGAGTCTTCAGGATCAGCTTGCCACCGGAAAGACCCTTTCCGAAGTAGTCGTTGCAGTCGCCGGTAAGCTTCAGAGTAAGACCCTTCGGGATAAAGGCACCAAAGCTCTGTCCTCCGGCTCCTGTACAATCAATCTCTACCGTGTCTTCCGGCAGTCCGTTTTTATTATTTCTGGTAATCTCCGCACCAAGGATTGTTCCAAATGCACGGTCTGTGTTCTTTACTTCTACCGAAAATCTGGTCTTCTCACCGCCATGAATTGCGCGACTGCATTTCTTCACAAGAACTTTCTCATCCAGAGTCTTCTCCAACTGGAAATTGTACTCTGCTTTCGGATCAAAGGTTACCTCGCTGCCAACTTTTGCATATGGATTGTTCAAAATTGCACTAAGGTCTACTTTACCTTTGTGTGGCTCATCAACTGCATCTGTAGCAACCAGAAGATCTGTGCGTCCTACCATCTCTTTCAGGCTTCTCACACCCAGTTTTGCCATATATTCACGAAGCTCCTGGGCAATAAATTTCATAAAGTTCTCAACATATTCCGGTTTGCCTTTGAATCTCTTTCTCAGCTCCGGATTCTGGGTAGCTACACCAACCGGGCAGGTGTCCAGATTGCAGACTCTCATCATTACACAACCCATAGTTACAAGAGGTGCTGTAGCAAAACCGAATTCCTCTGCACCAAGAAGTGCTGCAATTGCAACATCACGACCGCTCATCAGTTTACCGTCTGTCTCAATGCGGACACGGTTACGAAGTCCGTTCATAAGCAGTGTCTGATGGGTTTCAGCAAGTCCAAGCTCCCATGGAAGTCCTGCATTGTGAATGGAGCTTCTGGGTGCTGCACCAGTACCTCCATCATATCCGGAAATCAGGATTACCTGTGCACCAGCCTTTGCAACTCCGGCTGCAACCGTACCAACGCCAGCCTCAGAAACCAGCTTTACAGAAATATCTGCATATTTATTTGCATTTTTCAGGTCATAAATCAGCTCTGCCAGGTCCTCGATGGAATAGATATCGTGATGCGGCGGCGGGGAGATCAGAGAAACACCAGGTGTGGAGTGACGGGTTTTCGCAACCCATGGATAAACCTTCTTCGCCGGAAGATGTCCACCTTCACCAGGTTTTGCGCCCTGTGCCATTTTGATCTGGATTTCTCTTGCAGATACCAGATAACGGCTGGTAACACCGAAACGACCACTGGCTACCTGTTTGATCGCAGAACATCTGTCATCTTTTGTTCCTGCTGAATCCAGTCTTTCATTGCTTTCACCGCCCTCACCGGTATTTGATTTTCCATGAAGATGGTTCATTGCAATAGCAAGTGTCTCATGTGCTTCCTGAGAAATGGAACCATAGGACATGGCACCAGTCTTAAAATGCTTTACGATTTCATCAACACTCTCCACCTCTTCAAGAGGGATAGGATTTTCTGCATACTTAAAGTCCATAAGCGCACGAAGATTGCCGTGATTTTCCTTATCCACAAGATCTGTATACTGTTTGAACATCTCATAGCTGCCTGTTCTTGTAGACTGCTGAAGGAGATGAATGGTTGCCGGATTGTAACGGTGCTCTTCTCCCTGGCTTCTCATTTTGTGGGCACCCACACTATCCAGAGTAAGGTCTGTGGTAAGTCCTAACGGGTCAAATGCTTCTGAATGAAGCTTTTCTACATTCTCCTCAATATCTTCCAGTGTAATGCCTCCAACACGGCTTACAGTACCTGTGAAATATTTATCGATTACATCCTGAGATACACCAATTGCCTCGAAAATCTGGGAACCCTGATAAGACTGGATTGTAGAAATACCCATCTTGGAAGCGATCTTAACAATACCGCTGATAACTGCATGATTATAATCGTCTACAGCTGCATAATAGTCCTTGTCCAGCATATGAGTATCGATCAGTTCATGGATTGTCTCCAATGCCAGATACGGGTTGACTGCACTTGCGCCATAGCCCAGAAGAGTAGCAAAATGATGAACCTCTCTCGGCTCGCCGGATTCCAGGATAATAGCAAGAGAAGTACTCTTTTTCGTCTTTACAAGATGCTGATGTACTGCAGAAACAGCCAGCAGAGACGGAATCGGCATATGGTTTTCATCCACGCCTCTGTCGGAAAGTACCAGAATATTGGCACCGTCCCTGTATGCTTTATCAACTTCCACAAACAGACGGTCAATAGCACGCTCCAGCTTTGTGCTCTTATAATAAAGAGTGGAGACAACAGCCACCTTGAAGCCTTCGTGATGCATTTCCTTAATTTTCAGCATATCTGTATTGGTAAGGATCGGATTGTTAATCTTTAATACCTTGCAGTTCTCCGGAATCTGCTCCAGAAGGTTTCCGTCTTTTCCAACATAAACGCTTGTGCTGGTGACAATCTCCTCACGGATCGCATCGATCGGCGGATTGGTTACCTGTGCAAAAAGCTGTTTGAAGTAGTCAAAAAGCGGTCTGTTCTGTTTGGAAAATACTGCCAACGGTGTATCCACACCCATTGCGCCAATGCTCTCAGCACCATTTAACGCCATGTTTCGGATAGAAGTACGATACTGCTCGTAAGTGTATCCGAAAGCCTTCTGAAGACGAGAACGCTGTTCCTCTGTATATTCTTCCATTCTTTCGTTTGGAATCTTAATATCTTTTAAATGTACCAGATTGCTGTCCAGCCATTCGCCGTATGGCTGTTTCTTCGCATACATCTCTTTTAATTCGTTATCGTCAATGATCTTGCCCTGAACCGTATCTACCAGAAGCATTTTTCCAGGATGAAGACGCTCTTTTAATATGATTTTCTCTTCCGGTACCGGCAATACTCCAACCTCAGAAGAAAGGATCATGCAGCCATCGGATGTTACGTAATATCTGGACGGACGAAGACCGTTACGGTCAAGCACTGCACCCATCACATCTCCATCTGAGAAAAGAATAGATGCAGGTCCATCCCATGGCTCCATCATAGTGGCATAATACTGATAGAAGTCACGTTTTTCCTGGGAAATGGTATCGTTATTTGCCCATGGCTCCGGAATGGTGATCATCACTGCAAGAGGAAGATCCATGCCGCTCATGGTAAGGAATTCCAGCGTATTATCGAGCATTGCAGAATCGGAACCATTTCGGTTGACTACCGGAAGGATTTTCTGCATTTCCCCTTCTAAGTATGGGGACTCCATATTTTCCTCTCTTGCCAGCATCTTATCTGCGTTTCCCCGGATAGTGTTGATCTCACCATTGTGCACGATCAGACGGTTTGGATGTGCTCTCTCCCAGCTTGGATTTGTGTTGGTACTGAAACGGGAATGTACCAATGCAATCGCAGATTCATAATCAAGGCTTTGAAGATCAGAGAAAAATGTACGAAGCTGTCCAACCAGAAACATACCTTTATAAACAATCGTACGGCTGCTCATAGAACATACGTAAGTGTTGTCATTACTCTGTTCAAACTCACGGCGGGCAATATACAGTTTACGGTCAAATGCGATGCCTTTTTCCAGATCATCCGGCTTTTTGATAAATGCCTGCATAATGCATGGCATGCACTCTCTTGCCTTATGTCCAAGAACCTCCGGAACTACCGGAACTTCTCTCCAGCCAAGGAACTCCAGTCCCTCTTTTTCCACAATGATCTCAAACATTTTTTTTGCCTGGGCACGTTTGATCTCGTGCTGTGGGAAAAAGAACTGGCCAATACCATATTCTCTTTCCTGGCCGATTTCGATTCCCTCTTTTTTACATGCTTTCTTAAAAAATTTATGGGAAATCTGAAGGAGGATACCAACGCCATCACCTGTTTTGCCTTCTGCATCTTTTCCGGCACGATGATCCAGATTCTCTACAATCCGCAATGCGTTGGCAACTGTATCATGGGATTTTTTGCCTTTGATATTGACAACTGCACCGATACCGCAGTTATCATGTTCAAATTCCTGACGGTAAAGTCCCTGCCTTTCCTTTATCACTTCTTTCATTTTCCTCATCCTTTCTATTGTTGATTAAGAGTTTCCTCTTTGTTTACTTTATCTACAGCTGCCTGGATAAATCCACGGAACAGCGGGTGAGCATGGTTCGGTCTTGATTTGAACTCCGGATGTCCCTGGGTTCCTACAAAGAATGGGTTTGCCGGAATCTCGATCATTTCCACAATGTGACCATCAGGAGAAGTTCCTGCTATGGTCATGCCTTTTTCTGCCAGTTCTTTGCGATATGCATTGTTAACTTCATAACGATGTCTGTGACGTTCCTGAATTTCTTTCTGTCCGAAAAGTTCCAGAGATAAAGAACCATCTGCAAGCACACATGGATAACTTCCAAGGCGCAGGGTTCCTCCAAGATCTTCCACATCTTCCTGGTCTGGCATAAGGGCGATTACCGGATTGGTGGTTTCTGGTGCAAGTTCAATGCTGTTTGCATCTTCATAACCAAGTACATGACGGGCAAATTCTACGATTGCCATCTGCATTCCAAGACAGATTCCAAGGTATGGGATCTTATGCACGCGGGCATACTGGGCAGCCAGGATCATTCCTTCTGTTCCTCTTCCGCCGAAACCACCTGGAACCAGGATTCCATCTACCTGGTAAAGCCTCTGATCCAGGTTCTTCTCGTTTAACTCTTCGGAATCAATCCAGGTAATCTCTACTTTCGCCTTGCATGCGATTCCGCCATGTTTCAGAGCTTCCACCACACTGAGGTATGCATCATGAAGCTGGGTATATTTTCCTACCATAGCAATGTTTACAGTTTTATCCGGATGGCGGAGATTTTCTACCATAGCCTCCCAGTCCGTAAGGTCTGGTTTTCTTTTTTCAAGTCCCAATGACTGCATGACCACATCTGCCAGTTTTTCACGTTCCATCGCAAGTGGGGCTTCATACAGATACTCTACATCCAGATTCTGAAGTACATGGCTTACCGGCACGTTACAGAACAGGGCAATTTTGGCTCTCAGATCGTCGGTCAGCGGATATTCACTTCTGCATACCAGAACATCCGGCTGGATTCCCATTGCCTGAAGCTCCTTGACACTGGCCTGAGTTGGTTTTGTTTTCATTTCTCCTGAAGCTTTCAGGTATGGAATCAAGGTTACATGAATAAGGATTGCATTTTCATGTCCCACATCATGCTGAAACTGTCTGATGGATTCCAGAAATGGCTGGCTTTCAATATCTCCTACCGTTCCGCCGACTTCGATAATGGCAATCCTGTTTTCATCCGGGGATTTTGCGCGATAGAAGCGGCTTTTGATTTCATTTGTAATATGAGGGATTACCTGTACGGTTCCTCCTCCAAAGTCTCCATGACGTTCTTTTTGTAAAACGGACCAATAAATTTTTCCGGTAGTTACATTGGAATTTTTATCCAGGCTTTCATCAATGAATCGTTCATAATGGCCAAGATCCAGGTCGGTCTCAGTTCCATCGTCTGTTACGAAGACTTCTCCATGCTGAATAGGGTTCATGGTTCCGGGATCAATGTTGATGTAAGGGTCAAATTTCTGCATTGTGACCTGAAAACCTCTTGCCTTTAAAAGTCGCCCAAGTGAAGCTGCTGTGATTCCCTTTCCCAGTCCTGACACAACACCGCCAGTGACAAAAACGTATTTTACTGCCATCTTTCGATTTCCTCCTCCAATTGCTTTTAATGTGTTCTAATATATAAAAAAGGCGTCAAAGAGGAGGATTAGGGGGCACTTAACCTATCCATTTCTCTTTGACGCCTTTGTCAAAACAAATTCTTATTCAAAAATATGGTATATAATATATCATTTTTTTGGCTTTGTCAATCCACTTTTTTTGCTATTTAATGTGTTGGTCGTTATCCCGGACGCGATTTCACAATGTATATTCACCGCCGCGCGTCGCAACGTTCCGGCAAGCTAATGACTAACTACGACTAAGACGCTCAGGAGAGCCTTCGCGCCTAAGTCTCCGTAAGTCATGGATCTCGCCTCCACTAAAACCGCTCCTGAAATGCGCGGCTTGCGAATATACATTGCAAAATCGCTGGTTACTGGAAAGGGAAGAAAGAAACAGTAACGACAACAACGCGGGTGGGGTGAAGTAGTTGGTATCCCGCA
>NZ_QUIO01000060.1:0-18678 GCF_003480145.1 Ruminococcus sp. AM42-11
AAATTTTATATTGATCTTTAGATGTTTTAGTTATATAAAAATCATACACTTTTTTGGCTAGAATCTTTCATCAATATGTTAATTGAATTTAACAAAATATCTTTATCTTCTAAAATATACAATGATCCAAAAAAACTTTTCGATTTATAAATCACTTTCTTACATTCTTCTATTTTCATTCCAATTTTCTCCAATAAAATGTTTCTTTTATCTTACATTTTAACCAGCTCATAAATCTTATCCTTCATACTCGGTAAACAAGTCTCCAAGAGACATATTATTATATTTCGCAAGATCCATAGCACATGCAACAACATTTTTGGGTAACGAAGCACCAATTCCATCGCATAAGTATTCTGTAAGCGATTTATATTCTTTACATGGCTCTTCTTCATATTCATCAGGTAAATAATAATCATCGTCCCAACAAATTAAACGTTTTTCATTTACAATTGCTCTAGCAGTTGGTTTTCCAAGAACACTTCCTGTACTTGATCTCCACCATGCGTCTTTACCAGCCAATTCAACAAATTCATCTTCAGAATAATCACAAATAATATCAAATATATTATCGGTCATTGCCCAAACTTCATAATCAGTACCCTTATAAGTTCTTTCAAACATTCCGCCATCACATGGATATTCTATTCTTCTAAAAAATTTTTCCAAATTATAACCTAGAATTTCTTTCATACTAATCACCACACTCTATGAAATGCAAAATTATCTTCTTCACTCTTAAGTTCAGTACACTCACTATATCTGATAATCTGTTTACAATTTGGGCAGTGAATAGTACATTGCTCTGGTTTTGGATCTATACATCTTGGTACACAGCCCTCATGCTCCTGAAAAATAAATTTGGTTCCACAATTTTTACATATACACCCATACTCTTTTTCTCCACCTTCTTTATAAAGATGATTATTTTTTGTCTGTACAATTTCCATTTTATTTACCTCGCTCCATTAAAATATTTTACAATCTGACTTCCAACCCAGCGTCCCATTGGAACGGCAACAGCATTACCAATCTGTCTATAAGCATCACTATCACTTCCACAAAATTCAAACCAATCTGGAAAACCCTGTAGTCTTGCATACTCTCTGACTGTATATGGTCGGATTCTATTACCATCTTTAATTAATCTAGTTCCTCTATCTTTTGAATAGTGTGCTACACATGTTGGTGCAAGATCATCACATTCAGGATCAGAAACAATTGGTTTGTCTCTATAATTACCATTGATACGATTTAATACATACTGTGGAATATTTACTTCACTGTCTTTTTGAATAATATCTTTCAAGCGTAAGGGAGTTTCGTCCGGATAATCCAGATTGATAAATGGCTTTTTGCTACCAATAAGAATTAATCTCTTACGTTCTTGTGGTAGCCACATATTTGCGTTTACAGGACATTCGATTCTTACATAATAATCTGGTAACTTAGTCAGTGCCTCCATAACCACTTTAAATTTAATCATTCCAGGAACATTCTCAACTACATACATTTCTGGTTGTGCCAATGCAATATGTCTAAAGAAATGAAGAAATAAATCATCACCTGTTCTTGCGCCATTAATATCTGCAGCAGTTGAATATTTTGTACATGGAAAAGTTCCAATATACACATCTGCATCTTGCTGATCAAGAACTGTAATTTTAGTAATATCAGCTTCGTTAACCTTGTGCTTAAAATTTTTTCTTAACGTATCACAACATTTCTTATCAATTTCGTATGATTCAAGAATATTGATCCCTGCTTCTTCAATTCCAAGATCCATTCCACCTGCACCACTAAAATAGCTTTTCGCTGTAATCTGCATTTTATTTTCCATCCTTTATTGTTTTATATTGCTTACTTCTAATTTTCCAGATCTTTTAATCCAGATAAATTCCAGATTTTATTGTTACTCTACTGAATGACTTGCATTCACAATCTTCTTATAAATACCTTCGTATAAGGCTCCATCATTACCATTGTACGTATATTCTGCTAAAACTGCTGTAGCACGAGTACCTATAATACATTTATAGTTCTGTAGAGTCTTGCAACCCCAAACTATAAATACATCATCGACACCAATCTCCTGGATGTCGTTTGGACCTTTATTGGCATAGCTGCTTCGGTTATACCATTCTACAAATTTGTTTTTACATACATTCTGAAAATGATCCATTGATTTAATAACCATATTCACTACTCCTTTTGTTTATTAGTATTAATTAAGATCTTCTAAAACGTCATTTAGTGTCTTATAATTATGTTCTTTTAAATAATCAACAATTTCTTGTTTTGAGCCATATGCAAAATAATCTCTTATTCCATATTTAATTCCACACTCATTAATCAAAATTCCATTAACAATTTTTCGATTTGAACAATTAAAACAAATACTATCTTCTTTACTGTTTCTGTCGAGCTTCCTTATTTTTCTTTCAAAACATTTATTTTTCATAATTTATTCTCTTTCTCAACAATAGTTTTACATGCGTGTTATCCTTGATACTGATTCCGAAATCTTTCTCTATCATAGATTTTGTGTATGGAAGGCAGTATGTGTTAATATATACAATTTCATAATCACTAGGAATCTTCTTTAATAATTCTTCTAAAGTAATTGGAAAATAATTCTCTTTTACTTCTCTATCCCAATTTCCACATACTTATACTTCATAAGAAAATGTAAAAAATTCCTATTATCCATAAGAAGTCCCCATATTAATTGAAACTCTTTTATCTGTTTATTATCCGAAAATGTAAAAAATTCCTATTATCCATAAGAAGTCCCCATATTAATTGAAACTCTTTTATCTGTTTATTATCCGCTTTCTCAATCAATTTTAAATAATCTGCCATATCAGTACGTCTATTAACATTCTTTGAAACACATAAATCACGAATCGAGATATACTTAAATTCAGATAAGAATACATTATTCCAGAATTCATAAATTTCATCTTCGTTACAATAGGAATATATTTCGTGAATTACGCTTGATAAATTAAGCAAAGAACTTTTACCATAGACATTACTTGGAAATGTATCAGTAAAACTAATATTTGAAATACCGGCAGATTTAGTCTGCGCAATTCTAATCATCTCAGGATTATTATCATACCCAATATACTTTACGTCTGGCATAACTTTATTCATTTCTCTGATCAATATTCCATCTGCGCAGCCAAAGTCTACAATATTTTTTACATCTGAAATTTTATTCATAAAGAATAGTTTATCATAACATGATTTCGACATTCTGGACGTATATGTATTAATATCTGATATTTGATTCATTATTATAATCACCCTCTTAATCTTTCTTCTGCAATATCACAATATTCTTTACTAATCTCGAATCCAATATAATTTCTATCAAGCTCAATGGCAGCTTTTGCAGTAGTTCCGCTTCCAATAAACGGATCAAGAATTAAATCACCAGGATTTGACCATGATAAAATATGATCTTTCGCCAATTGTTCTGGAAATACAGCAGGATGCCCTGATTTTCCACCACCAATACTATACGTAAATATATTATTATGTATCTTTTCTGACTTTACTGTGTATAAATCTGTCGTCCTGTCCCTACGACATTGATTATCATCCATAACAGTTTTTCTATCTCCCCAATTAAACACTTTTCCGGCATTTTTAGTTGGAACCTTTATTGGATTAAATGTACTTGGCTTACCCTTACTAAATACAAACATATACTCAAAACATTGCTCGTAACGATTATGATTTTGCGGAATTGGATTGGCTTTTTCAAAAATCATAGTATCATGCAACTTAAATCCAACTTTCATAAACTGTAACGCCTGTTTAAACGAGGTCCCTGTTTCAGATCCATTCTTAGTCTTATCTCCAACAACCCAAACCAAAACACCACCTGGTTTAGTTACACGGAATAACTCATAAGAAATTGCATCAAAATCAAATGAATATCCATTATATTTTCTCAAATCATCATATGGTGGGCTTGTTACTGTAAGATCAATTATGTCTGAGTCAAGTTTTTTTAATCCAATAAGGCAATCTTCATTATAAATTTTATTTATTTCTAACATTTTCATACGGAGCAAACCATGATTTTATCGCTGCAGCAAATCTCACTACTCCTTATTTTTTATATATTTCTAAAATACTCTTACACCATTTCCGGATTTTCTTTAAACATCTGTAAAAACTTCATTTCATCTTCTTTGCTAGTACACCACAGCTCCAGATCTTCGCCATGATCACCGATTAGAGCAGAAACTGCAACGTACTGTGTTAACTTTGACTTTAGATTAAATTTATCTCCGTAAACAGATGTTAATGTAACATCACCTTTACATTCATCAACTACTTTAAGAAATGTTTCTATATCTTTAATGTTTTTAATTTTCATTTTATTTTCCTTTCTTCAATATTTAATTTTCAAATAAAGCGTGGATTTTCTGGTAAGAATTTACCAGATTTATGATATTATTGTTATATTAATAGATTTTGCGAAAACAATAATCACAAGACATGTTAATTTAGTTATAACTCTCTCCAATAAAAAACATATTTTATGTATTACTGCATTGCCTCTTTCAGAATCTCTTCTGCATTCTCTTTCATGTAATTGGCAGTCTTAATATACCCCTTGGTATTGGTCTCGTGTGTAAATCCTCTATATTTTACTCTAGCAGGACACACGCTAATAATATTTCCATCTTTATCCTGGTCAACAACAATAGACCAACCAAACACCTGTAAAATTGTATTTGCCATCCATAACATTCCACTTTCCTGGAACTCTTTCCAACTTTTTTCTTTTACTACCGTTTTATCGCTCATTTTCAATTAACTCCTTTAATTTTTCAATATATTTTAATATACGATCTCTGTTCATGTTCTTTATAGTAATTCCATCAGGTACCATAGCAAAGTTTGCAATATTATTAAATGCGTTCGATATTGCATCAAAATATTTTAATACTATATCGATATCGATTTTATCAGGATCAAACTCAACAAAAATAAAATCACCTTTACCAGGATGTAATTTTCTAAGCCTAATTAATAATTTGTCCTCAACTTTTTTCTTCTGTCGTTTATTCATCTATTTTGTCTCCGTATTTAACAAATATACCAAAGCTCAGGCCTGTCAGAAGTCCAAAGTCCCATTGAAGCCCAGGATCTTCTATAAATATAGGTAGAACTGTAAATAGTATCATAAATAAAAATGAAAATAGTATAACTGCAGCCTCTTTATTCTTCATCTTCGTAATCCCATTTTTCATACTCATGTATTCTTCTTTTTTCAATTACATAAGCTAATACTGCACATACATAAGTGACAGTTGCAATTATAAAATTTAATTTAGTTCTATTTTTCATTTATTTTTTCCTCCAATACTTTAATTGCTAATTTCAGTGCATTAATATTCAATTGACCTTTACCATCTAAGTAATTACTTATATTGTTTATATCTGCTTGTTCAGGTTTTTCTTTTAGCTTATTACCTGTTTTTACAATTTCATAAACCTGATCAATATTATCTTTGGTCCATAAATCACTATCACACCATCTGTAATCACGTCCATCCACTTTAATAGTTTTACATTCTTCACAGTTAGAACAATGATATGCCATATCTAAAAATTTGTTAAGAAATTCATGGGCAGTCATTTCTCGATCCGTATCTAATAAATCTCTAGCAGTATCTGTAGCACTTTCGCCAATCCAATTAATACCATTATATTTAAAAGTTAATACAATAGGTCCATCATGTTCAATTAATGGATTGTATGCAGTCGCTAAATCCCCATCGTACCATCTAAATCCTTGTTTTTCTGCCTCTTTTAAAATAGCAGCAGCCTCATCTTTTGTTGTACACAATACATTCTTCTCTTTTAAATCAATCATATTTTCCACCTCTTCACTTTTAATAGGACAATACAATAAATTATCTCCTGGCCGAAGATATTGAAAATACTTATTAGTCAATATAATCATCATCCAATCTGTCAGGATTCATGTTGCATTTAGGACATCTTAATATAAGATCTTCATCTTCGTCAGTATAATAGTTATCGCCATAAATACGACACTCTTCGCAATAGTCTAAAGCATCTTGATATTCTTCAAAATCATAATCATAGTCTTCGTCTACATCGTATTCTTCTGTATTATCTTCTTCTAATTCACTCATAAAATCTTTAGTCCTTTTATTTTTTTGGCAAAGTTCTTTTTGATGCAAACTTAATAATTTCATCTGCTAAAATTTGGCAACATTGAGTTCCATTACAAGATGAAACAGTATAATATCCTGGTATAAAACTATCTGAAATTCTATATACTATCTTGCACACTGTATTATAATTTTCTTTATACCAATTTAATTCTTTTTTCAGTTTTTCTAATTCAGTCATAATATTCCTCAGTAAAACAGTGTTTTTACAGTTATAAAATTTCGTCTACAATTTCATATTCAATTGCCTTATCTGATGAAATAAAGAAATCAATTTTCTTTTCTTTAATGTTCCTAAGATCATCTTTTGTTAATTTTGTTTTGCTTAAAACATAATCTTCAATCATCTTATTTTGTCTACTAACCTCTTCCATATCTTCAACAAGGTCCTGAAATTTTCCTCCAAAAGCATGACTTAGCTGATGGTACATAAATGTGGAATGTTTATAACAATATCTTTTATGTCCAGTAAGAAATATTTGAAACGCCGCACTCATAGCATAACCGGTACAATATGTATAAATTGGTGTTTTACTATTTTGGATAACATCAATTAAGCCCCACATATCATATACACTTCCGCCATAAGAATTTATATAAAGTTTAATAGGGTCTCTTTTATAATCCTTTTCCTTTTTATCTTTCTCATCATCATCTAGTATCTGATGTAAAAGATTCCAAGTTAGTTCTCCTATAGAATCGTTGTCTATATCATCTCCTAAAAAGAAAATTTTTTTATTATTATTTGAAAACGTACTATCCTTTGACATTAGTTTCTCCTTGAAATATATGGTAAATATGTGGTACAATACCTACTAAAGGTGTTTGGGTATCTGATATATACCCAAGGGACTAGCAGAATCTAAAATCACCTATTGAAACCGCCAGGTGTTAAGGGCGGATCAGCTCCTGCGTAAAATATTAGCTAGTAACTTGTCAATTTGCTATGTTTGAAAGGAGTTGCCTATGTTAAAGGAATTATTTAACAGCTGGAGCTTAGTCTTCAGTTTTATAGGTATGGTATTTGGTATCATCGCCAAATTACTATAATATAGGTGATTTCGCCAGCTGTGGTATCATACCACACAATTTACTTCTTCATTTATCTATTATTTTGTTCTTATAAAAGTCTGATTTTGTAGGTCTACAATATACTCTTCTACTTTTATTGTTCCATCTAGTTGCTTAATATTATCCTTTACATGGATAAGATTATTATCTTTTTCATCAATTTCGAATTTAGGTACAAATAAATATAACCCAGTAATTTTATATTCCTTAAAATCTTTATAAATTAGTGTATAGCTTTTAGATTTATCGTGTTCTTCATACGGTATAAACAATGTTTTATCGAAGATTGATTTGAATGTGATTTCTCCAAGTTTACTATTTTTCATAACTCGTTGAATATCATTTATATCATCACGACAGTGGTCGAACCATTTTGGACCATAAGGAGTAAACTTAGAAGTTTTTTCCTCAATAGTATTAATTCTTTTTATTAATTCTTCATATTTCTTCTTACTAATCCACATTATTCTCTTTCTCCTTATAAAACATTTTTCTCAAAGTAACAATATCTCTTGGTAACTCATCAGCTTTGCCATTTTCGAACTGTTTTTTACACCATGCATAAAACTCATTCGCTACAGGTGTAGTCAACAATGATGTCCTGCTTGTATGACCTTTCTTCAAAGTCTCATGAGCAATACCACGCATAAATTTCCAGAAGTTATAATATGTAAGTTTAAGCTTAACCATATATCCATTAGCATCTTCGATTACAAATCCTTCGATCTTATCACCTCTGTATTCATAATCTTCTTCTAAAACTTCAAAATACCAATCATAAAATTCCTGCCATGTAGATAACTCATAAGCTTGTTTCTTAATAGTTAATCCAAGCTCACGACCTACATGAGCCATGTCTTCATAATCATATTTCTCAAAATCCAAAGTATTATAAATAATGTCAAGTAGCACTAATTTACTTTCTGGATATTCAATAATATGAGGATCGTTTTTCATATCGCAGCATTCAAACACAAAAGTCACATCATGCTCTTTAAGATAAATTTTCATATCATCAAGCTTGTCTTTTGGAATTTTCTCATAAATCATACTTCTCAAATATTCTGCAAATGGTCCTTCAGGATCAGACTTACTTGTGATAAATAAATCGTCCGTATATTTATTCCAAGAAACAAGTCCAAGAAATCCATTTTCTTTTACATAACAAGCTACTGGGAATTTCAAAGTATGCTGCAATACATCCATCTGTGTTTCTTCTCGTTCATTGACATTGAAAAACTTCTCATATCCACGACAGAATACTTTACATTCTTCTGTATCAATATATAATCCTCTTGCTTTTGTAGTCTGCTCATTCCATTTCTTTTCATAGAAAGCTGCAGGTGTGAAATTAAATGAAGAAATATTTCCAAACTGTTTTTCAGAAATGTATGAGTTATGACGTAAATCAACAAGAACATCAGCTACACTACTACTCAATTTTTTCGCTGCTCTTACCGGCTCTCTGAATACATCATTTTTGATCTTATAGGTTGTATTTCCACCAGGAACAATATCAACACATCTTAGATATCCGCCAAATTCAACCTGCCCTTCAAGATCGTATACTCTTGGATTAACATTAATATCAAATCCTTTAGTATTTCTATGACCAAAAATCTGATAAGTATGATCATCGGTAGTGGTGAAAAATGTATCAGCAACTTGCTCTACATCGTTATATCTACCGACTCCATGAATCATCTGATCAGTTGCTACAAAAGTAAGATTTTGTGGGATTGTACTCAGACCACCGTGAGTAACAAGATATGTATTTCCATGATATGTATAATAGGCACACTGAGCAAATTTTCTACACAGTTGCCGCAGATCTTTCTTACTGAAACCGGCTTTATCTAATGCAGGTTTTGTAAATAATTCAAATTCTTTTGAGAATGACTTCTTATCTTCACTATATTTCCTTAGATGAATTTCGTGATTGCCCTCAAGCAAAAGTACGTTTGGTTTGTCCTTAATGCTTAAGAGAAACTGAACCACTTCCGCATTTTCAATTCCTCTATCAATATAGTCTCCGCAAAATATAAAGAAGTGATCGTCCTTGATTCCGCTAATTGCGTTCAAATATTTCTGTAAAGCTGTATTACAACCATGTATATCTCCTACGTGATGAATCACTTTATATTCGGACAAATCAATCTTTTTCATAAACACTTTATCAAGTTCTTCCGGTTTAATTACTGTAATACCGGACGGAATTCTCTGTGTCTTAAACCTACTATACATCTTATCAATAATAGCTTCAGGTACCTGTTTCATTGCAGCACGAAGACTATTTCTTTTCTTGCATTCTTCAATTGGAACATCTGTAAAATCAACAAGAAAAATTCTGTATCTATATTCCTGACATAATTTCTTATATTTATTCATTTCAGAAGTCTTGGAATTAGTTGCATCTATAACTGTGAATTCTCCACGCTGCATTCTAACCACTAGTAGAGTAAATAATGTTTTCCAAACAGTACCATCATTGCTCTGTGTAATTTCTGTATTACCATTTACAGATAATACCGGACTCTGGCAAAGTAACCTAATATCATCTGCACATAACGTATATGGTTTTAAACCATTCTTTTCAATATAGGTGCTCTTTCCAACTCCAGGAGCGCCACGAAATAATAATAAAGTTCTCATCCTATCTTACCATCGTAAGAGCTGCGCGCATTTTAACCCATGGGACTCGAACTTATCCTTTCTTAATTAATTTTTCCATCCATTTTAGCTTTAAGTATTGCTTTCAGATATTCCTGTGGATTATCTTTAGCAGCCTGAAACCCAGTTTTTTGTCTTTGAATATCATCTGCTACCACTTTGTACTTGGGTGAATTTCTAACTTCTTCTCTATATTCTGCTACTTCATCTCTAGTGATAATTTCTTTATCAACTAAAATTCTAAGTAACACCTGTACGTCTATTGCCACATTTAAAATCGTTTCCTGTACCTGTAGATCCTGTAGAGCTTCTTCAGGTTTATAATATTTATCACTGCTTACTGGCATATTATTTTCTCCCTTCTTACACTGGATATACATAGTGTTTCTTGTCCATTGCTTCTAAGTCTTCATCACTTTCATTACCATAAATCACTTCACTATATGTACCAGAATATGGGACAATCCATTGAAGACATATAACACAATTGTCTTTTTGTGCAATATCCCTGGATGCAATATAGTCAAACAAATCCGGTCTCTTATCACATAAAAAACTTCTAATTTCTTTCATAAGATCTCCTTAAAATATCGTTTTTATTATATTACCAACAACCTTGCTGCACACACTCATAAACACAATCTGCAATCGGCTGCGAAATTTCATCTTTTAAAATCTCATTAAGACCATCAAGCAAAATATCCAAATCATAAGCTGTGCTATATGATTGAAGTTTTCTAATCTCATCTAAAAACATATTTCTTTGATCCATTAAATATCCTATTATTTTATAATCATCGTTTTCGTCATCAAAATGCACTATTTCTTTTTCAGTCATTTTTATCCATTTTTGTAGTCTTTCTATTTCTGCATCAGCATCTATTAATCTCATATCTCGTCCCTCATATTCCACTTCTCAATAGCCAAATCTTTTGCTTTACTAATTTCTTCTGCTTGATCATCATAATGGATCTCTTTTGAAATTGTACTTCCTTTTGCGCGACAGCAATTGCACATTACATAAAAACTCATTCTTACAATTTTCTTCCACGGATCTTTAAATTTTGTTTTGTGACCAACTTTTAGTTTTTCACTCCCCACAAAAGGGACATTTTAACAATTCCATTTACTCACCAACCTCCTCATCTTTACCATCCATTTCACAGAATCCAATATGTTCATAAACAGTAAATGATAATCCAGCATTACTATATTTCATTTTTGCCATTTTTCGTTTATCATTAAGCTTACATTTACCTTTAATAGTATCTAAATACTGACAATCCCCTTTGCAGTACATTACTCGATCATCATCCTTTCACCAATAAATTTCTTCATCTGTTTATTAATGTTCGCCGGATAACTTTCTACCACATTATTCGGATCAATAAAAATCTCTTTAATGTTATAGTCATCATCCAAAAAGATGCTTCCGACCGTTCCACCAGGAACTCTAATATAATATGTTGCAGGTTCTTCGTCATCAAACAATATTAAGTCGTTTATTACAATATAATGAAGCCGTTCATCTAATCCAGCTACTTGATCTAAAAACCACGTAATTTCGCAGACCCATGCTTTGCGCACTTCACCCTGTATTTTTCTTCTCTTTAACTTCATATGTCACTCTCCATCATAAACCTGTAATGTTCCATCTGCATTATAAAGTGGTGTGATACCTGATGTACGATTACCATTCATTATAAAATATTTTACTTTTGTGTCATTATCATAAACAATTTTAAAAGTTAATATGCCATCGTTCCACTTCGCCAGTTCAGTAAAATATCCGTTGCCAAAATTTCCTTTTTCAGGTATATTCGTTGCTTCCTGATATGTTGTTCCACATCCAATCGCAGATACACAAATTAATCCAGCTGCAATCGTAGCTAAAATTTTCTTCTTCATTTAACACCCATTACTTTCTTGTACAATTCAACTTCTTCATTTGTTGCAATATGTAACCAATCTAACAAAGTTTCTTGACACCACGCATCTTTATATCCTGATACCATAACGATAAACGAATTATCATCGCTTTCCTGAGTAATACTTTGGTAACATGCAATAGTACCAACTCTACCAAGTAAGGTTTCTGGTTTGCTTAAATCAACATCTTTATAATTTGTAATTACAAATGTTCCTGTATCAACAGGAAAATTTACAGTAAACGCCATAAAATCACTCCAATCAAATTTTGCTTTTATTCTTTTTTTTAAACTCCAATAAATCTTCTTTCGTTTCAAATAAATAATCAAAAAATCGTCCAGCAGGTCTTCCATTATCATAATTTAACTCGGCCCATAATTTTGATCCAGTAATATAAATTTTTTCAATAGTACCAAATACAGGTCTTTCTGGCCATCGCTCCCAAAACCAAACTTTATCGCCAACTTTAAAATTTTTACTATCCATAATCAATGTCCTTTAAATTTTTACATCAAAAATTTCTTTTGCTCTTTCTTTAATAGCAATCTTCTTATCATTTAAATCTGCTACTGGCATGAATTCACAGTCTTCAATTACAGAATACATAAGTTCAACCAGCTCTTTCGCATCATGAATATTATCTTTTATGCGTTTTACATTTGCTTTCTCTTCTTTTTCAATCCAAGCAATAAGTTCAAGATCGTCATGAAATATTTGAGAAATAGGCATTTTAGTTTCCATATGTCCATTTCTAATAAGTGCAAAAGGAATTTCATCTAAAATAAATATTTCTTTTATAATTCCCTTAGACATAAAATCGTGTTTTCTAATATAAAACCAAACAGTATCTTCAACCAAAAAATTTTTATCGCTCATAGTTTTCCTCCAAATCCCATATACCAATATTTTCTTCTCTGTATTCTTTAAATTCCGTCCCAAACCGTCCATATACCTTACCATCATCTTCTTTATATCTAATAAACTCTGCATAATCAGTAAGCAGTTTTGGACAATTATTCACGACCCATTCTCGTGTAGCAGTAATACAATAATTTGAAGACATATCAATTAATTCTCTAACTACACATAATCTGCTTTTCTTTACCCAAGTCTCATCATCAAATTTGATTTGTAAATCATTTTTCATCCATAATCTAAACGGTTCATCGTCTGGATAGAATATTCCAGGAATCCAATTATTTAGTTCAAAATATATAATCTTATCCATCTTATTCCTCAATACAACATTCAATATCCGGAAACTCTTCCGATTCCCATTCTGCTCCGCAAGTTTCACATTTAAAACTTAATGAATTCCACCATTTCTCTCCTTGAAAAATATGTTTATACCAAGGCTTTTGAAATCCTAATCTTCGATGGCGAATACCATAAAATTGTCTTATGCCGGATAATTTTTTATGTTCTTTTATCGCATCTAGTTCATCTTTAACTGTACAAAGTCTATTCTCTCCACAGCATGGACACACACTATTTCTTTTTATAATTGTATCCATCATTATTTTATTTGGATCACATTTATCTGGAAATTTAGTTATTCTCATCATTATCATCCTCTTCATTATCTAAACCAATTAGCCAACAGAATTGATTTAATCCACCAATGTAAGCATTAACTGCGTCACCGTTCTCATGAATCTCATCCAGATATCCTCTGGCGATCACTCCGGCGTTAAAATAATATTCCGGTGTATGTTCTTTACTTTGGATTCTGTTTTCCAACTCTTTTATATCAGCCGACAAATCAATATCCTTTCGACTATAAATCAGCTTATCAAAGCGTTGGCACATAATTTTATAACTGATATCTGTACAGCCCATTTTTACCCCCATATTTTGTAATTTAACCATATGTATATACACTTCCGTAAAACATATCTTTTATCGTACTTGTACTTCATACACAGTAAACTTTGTTTTACTTATAGCTTCTTTTAAAGCATTTTCTATTTTTTCATAATCTTCCTTATTGACAATATGATTTGTAAGCCATTCCAATGATACTGTATCTTCAATTGTTATAGAGCCATCATTGTTTGCAACAATTCGTCTATTAGGATCTTCATAACAAATTTTCACCGGCTTATCTTGACCTTTAGGAAAAATAAACACTGTGTCATTTTCTGTGTAAACATATACATTCTTATCATTAAAAATATCCATCAATAACCCTCTTCAAACGCCCAATTACTACAAACCCAAGTTTCACCATTTAGTTCATATCTCCAAGCTCCTGTGAACCTCGGATGTGGTTCTGCCATTACAATTTTTCCACGACACTGTATTGCAATACCAGGACAATTTTTAATTCTCTTTTTTCCAACTTCTTTACAAAATGCCATGTAATCATCTACTGCTTTATGAAATTCGAATTCAATATCACTGCTATGCTCGGCTTGTCTCCTTTACACTATTATGTGTTTCACCATCTGATTTATAAATATTCCATCCTAAAAATAACTTCTCAAACTTATCTTCATCCATTCTAAATTCATTACAATGCGTAAGAGCAATGGATTTTTTACACTCAAAATCTCCCACATCTGCTGTAATTCTCCGATATAGTTCATCCAAATCCAGTTTTCCATACCTCAAAGTATCCTGATGAGGATTAGGTACATTTGTATTATCGTGCATTTCAGAATTAATTTCGTTTTTATCGCACTCAGTTGGAAACGGACCGGCACCATGCCTAGTTAAATATGTACGTGTCACATAACATACTTCTATATTCAATTCATCATACCAATCAATTCTTTCAATAATTTCTTTGGGATTTTTCAGACCTGTATTAGATGGCGTAAGATATGGGAAATATTTTAGATTATTCTGATCGAGTAGTAATCCTTGAGCGGCTTCAAAAATAATATGATCAAACATATTTAGAAAGCTTTCATCTCTAATTGATTTAATGTGTTCATTCATAAAATCCAAATCTTCTATAAAATGATCATTTATTCCTGGATCATTAAATATTCTTTTCCAATCGTCCGATAGTAGAATTTTATCTCGTTCAAATTTTTCAAGATAATAGTTCTTTATTTTATCAAAATCGGTTATACCATTTTTATATCTCTTAATGGTTTCAAAAATTCCAAATCCACAACTGCCATGCTTTTGTTTTCCACGACTCTCTTCGATGACCTGGTTTGCCATCATATCATACGGAGTCGAAACCATACAATCATTATGAACGTAAATATTAGGAACAACCTTATTGTTTATCAGTTCTTTATATTCTTGAGCAAAAATAAGTGGATTTACAATAAATTCTTTTGGTAAATATGTAGCAGCACCATTAAAAGTTCCAGAACCAAAATGATGAAAGACATGTCTGATTCCGTCCGGTGTTACCACAGTATGTCCTCTTTGACTTCCACCATTAGAACATACTACAATACTATTAGGTTTCTGTGAAAAGTAATCAGTCATTAGTCCTTTTCCTTCGTCTCCCCAGTTTGCTCCAGCCACAATCTTAATGTCTTTCATCGTTTTTATCTCCTATTCTATTTTACCAAACAATTTCACCATTCTCATTTGTACTTACCTGAGTAGGTGTTGTCGCAGGTGTTATAATTGTATTAACATCGTTCTCAGCTGCATCAACAATAATATTTACAATAGTCTCTGCAATATTATCTAAAGTCGCTTCTTTGAAATGATTTTCTTCAATAATAGACTTAAAGGATTTTTCAATACCTTCTTTGTCATAGTTACTACCATGATTTACATGAATATGATAAATGTCGAATTTCTTAGAAGCTTCTTCAAATAGCTCTGGAGTTTCCACATCTTTTTCTAAATTATCTCCAAGTGTTGCAATTAAACCAGAACATCTACTTCGGATTGGAAGATAAGGATTCAATCTCTCGTCACCGATTGTAATAATAATTCCTCGTTTACCACGATTCCAGCAATCAAGTTTAGTGTGATGAGTTCCAAAATACCATGCAGCACTATATGACTCAAATCCATTTCCACCACCGCCAAATTCAAAGTAAATTTTATCAAGTTGCTCTGCAATCCTTATATCTGATTCAAATTGAGATGCTTGAATTGGATTATAATCATATGATAAATCTCCAATACCCATAATCATAAATTCAACATCTGCAATTTTTTCATAAAGTTTTGTCATAATTCCATTAAGTTTTTTTGCTACCTCAACTGCAGCTTGCCCCATAGATCCAGTTACATCAAGTGCAATCACAACTGGTAATGTATTTGGATGATCTTCTGAATCGCAACATTCTCTAATAACATTGTTTGGATCAAGTACTGGATCAAGAGATCTTGCCTTAAACATTTCCTGATTAGAAACACTTGAAGTAACAAACCCTAATGAATCTGTCGCTAATCCCTTTGATGTTGAATATCTTATAAAACTATTTGTATCCCATTCTCCCCATCCCATAATTATTCTTCCTCCTCTGTATCTACTTCATTAAATTCATTAGTATCGTCTACTTCATCAAAATCAAACATACCATCAAACATATCACCCATATTACCGCCCATCATCATAAACGGAAGCATTGAGTTTATATTGTTCGCTGTTCCGGTAGAACCATTTCCATTCATCATCTGAGATAGCATCATATATTTGAAAATATTGTTCGCTGTTCCGGTAGAACCATTTCCATTCATCATCTGAGATAGCATCATATATTTGAAAATATTGTTCATTCCGTTTTTTCCCTTAGTAATATTACTTCCAAGTAAAGAAACAATCTTTCCATAAAAATATGTATTTCCCATGAATACGTGTCGCTCTGGAATAATATTCTCTACAGTAGAATCTTCATAATTGATTGCAGTAATCATATTCTTCTCTACTTTAATAACACATTTAGGCTTTCCATTTGCAAATATAATATCACCTGCACTAACTTTGTTTGTTGGAATAATAAAGAAGAAATCCTGTCCAATATCAAATGCAAAATTGTCACAATTTGTAAGTCTACCAGTCTTCACATTATAACTTTTATAACCATTAGATGTTTTTACTGCAATACCGCCACTCATAGAAAGTCTGCACATTCCGTTACCTACTTTACCAAACATACCGTTTAAAAAATTGTTCATCATAATTATCTTTTCTCCTTTTTTTATTTATATATCTTTTATAATGCTTTTCAGCTATTATTTACTTCCAATTTCTTTTTCATATTCTTCTTTTAATTTCTGTAAATCGTTTTCTTTATTTTTTATATAAACTTTCGATTTGCGAATTGCATCTTCAAAATATCTAACCTTATATAAATACTTTATTTTTTAGCAATTCGTAATTCTTCATTCATCAACTCAATGTTTTCTTTTGTAACTTTTCCATTGCCCATATTAATTAATTTATTTAAATATTCTTCAGCAATTTTACAAGCAATGCTATAATTTCTTTCTCCAATAAAAATATTGAAGTAGACACGCCGTCCTTCTCTATAAGCACCTACTGAATCATGGAATTCAAAATTTTTAGTATAACAATTACAATAATTAAATTCTGATTCATTCTCTAAGTGTTTTATCATGACATAAGACTTTTCATCCATTGATAAATTAAAAGAAACAATATATCTATAAATAAACTCAGTTTCATTATAATCAATGTCTTTTTTTAACTTTTCAGCTACTATAATCTCATATCCAGGATGCGTTGCACAAAATTTATATGCTTCATCCAAATCTTCTGTATAATTAATCGTTCTATAATCACGATGTTTAAGCCAATATAACATTTTCTTATCCTCCATTAATATGTAATAAAAGTCCCCTCCGGTATATAAAATTCATACCAAGTATCATGTGTAAACTTATTTGCAGTTTGACCAAATAATAGATCACAATTTTTATTTGCTTTATAACTATGAGTAATTAACACCGGTTCATAATTTCCTTCTACTATATTTACGTCTGCACTAATTGGGATTTCTTTATACTCAAGATATTTTCCGTTCTGTTCTACATATCTATATGTACTTCCACCATTCCACTTAAATGAATATTTAACGTAAACTGGATTATCCTTATTGTCTATAAACGACACAATAGATTCTTCTTTTGTAATCATTTCTTGATTAGCAGTTCCAGAAAAGACAGAATTTCCTATAATCATAAAAATAGAAATACCTATAATAAATAATACAAAATAGCTAAAGCTAAATACTACAATTCGATCTGATATTTCTGTTTCATTTAAGCAAAACCTAAATGATACTGTAAAAATAATTGTTAATATAATAGCAAGTAACATTTTTTCTCCTTTTTATGAATTTTCTCAAAATTCCATTTTCGCAATCCCTTTAAAAATAAGGGATTCACGAGGGTCATTTTCCCCATAAAACTGTTGTTTTATAGCGGACTATAATCATATCTGTCTACAAATAAAGATGGATATTGAATTTCCATATTTCTTATATTATGATTTATTGCTTCTAAATTTTTCTTATAATATTCAATATTGCTTTTTAATCTATAAGTTACGTCAAATTTAAATTCTTTATAATTATCTAATACATCTACTTCTTCATATTCGACCGCAATAGTTTCCCCATTACACAAAAGATTTTTTTCTTTCTTTATACAAATAAGATCTAATACATCTACTTCTTCATATTCGACCGCAATAGTTTCCCCATTACACAAAAGATTTTTTTCTTTCTTTATACAAATAAGATTATGATTAAACCTCCATCCATCCCTTTCTTTATAAGAACAAAAATCATAACTGAACTTGATTGTTGTACATTGAAAAAGAAAAACTCCA
>NZ_QUIO01000061.1:0-18098 GCF_003480145.1 Ruminococcus sp. AM42-11
TTACAATATTTCCAATTTTTATAGAAGATAATTCTTTTAAAATTTCTTGTGACTTATCCTTTAATTGATTACAATAATCAGAATGTTCTTCATTAATTTGGTTTATACTTTTTGTAAAAGAATCATATTCATCTATTAAAAGTACGATGTTTGACATTTGTCTATTATTAGCTCTACCTTTCATCTTAATAAAGAAATTCTCTGTAGGAGTAGTAACCTTAGTGCTTGATCCCTGAATTTTATCAAGCCATTCTTGTAACCAGTTCATTGGACACACAAGATCTTTATTGATTCGTCCTTTTAATTTGTTCTTGGATTCCTCAATATCTTCTTGTGGAAGTTCTTTACCATCCTTAGTTACAGCAATTTCTCTTGTGTATTTCATAAATTCAGGAAAGTCACACTTTTTCATTCTTTTATTCCCATTTTTGTCAACTACTTCTTTTTTCATTGACATACATGGAAGTTTACTTATCCTATCAATCTCTTTAACACCATCAATTTCATAAAGCCTCTTGCAGGAATCGATTATTACTTGCATCTGTTATGTCCCTGGCTTTTTATCCAGGGCGGCTCCGAATTTCTCCGGAGTGTCGGATCATATCTTTGCCCACATCTTACATGTTTGGGCACTCAGCGCTCGTGTCTGTATTATTAGTTGCCATACTTCAACAGTTGATCTCTGAGCCTTCCGGTTACTTTAACTGGCTTTCACCGACTTGGTTGCTGATTAGCTTTTATATCAATTATTTAAGATTTTTCTTTCTATTTTTCTTATTGGGGTAAATATTGCATCTTCTACGGTCCATCCACCGCCATTAATGCGATCTGTAATTGTATGATGTGTAATTTCAGGATAAGGACTTAACTTTGCTAATTCCTTAGAAGAATATTGTTTTCCATTATACTCATATTTCTTATTGTATTGTTTCTTAGGTTTGGTTATAGCATCTTCAACTGACCAGCCACTTTGATTTATTCTACTAGTTATGTCTCCAACTGTTAAACCTTCTACCGTACTTAATTGAAGTAATTCAAATGTACGATAAATTTTGCCTTTATATTCATACAAACATTCTGCCTTTTTATTTCTACATCCAGGAGGTTGTAATTTTTTACCCTTTGGTTGAGTTAATGCACGGTCAATATCCCAACCCATACATTCAACACGATTGAATATATCAGAAGAGGTTAGTCCTTTTATCTTGCTAAATTTTACTAATTCTTTTGCACTATATAATTTCCCATTATATTCAAATTTTATATTCTTTCGTGTTTTAGGCTTTGATAAAATATCTTCAATATCCCAACCATGTCCAAGTCTTGTTGTAACATCATGTGCAGTTAAATTTTCAACTGTACTAAATTGTAATATTTCTTCAGCAGAATATGTATTTCCTTTATAATCAATCTCTACCCAAGAATCTCCTCCAAGACCTCCGCCTTTTCCAATATTATAGCCATTATTTATACTATCATATTTATTAATATAATACTTTTCCAACTCTTGCGCTTCATTAAATGTCAAATTTTCTTGTAAAATAATATGTTCTATATTTTCCCAACCAAACTTTTTAATTGCAGAATAAACTGGTTGTTTTTTATAACCAGAACCATTTGACCAACGATCTTCTGGTTTTTGTCTAGTTAAACCTATATAAGATTTTTTATCAGGAAAATAATGCATATATACATAATAATTTCGTTTACTTTCAGCCATATTATCACCTTTTGTTTTTTTATTTCTTAAATAATTGATATAATTAGCTTTCCAGCAGTTCACTGAGTATTTTTTGAACGGAGTTTTCTCCGAACCGGCCCATTTAATAACAAGCCAATACTGAAAGAATTACGAAATTATCTGACAGTTCATCAAGTCTTTTTGGATCTGGATTATCACTCTGTAACTCACTCCAGTAATAAGTCATGGCAAGCTGTGCCAAATTACTGGAATATCCAATTCCGATTCTTGATTTAGAAAATGTATTGTCCATACGTGCATATTCTGATTTGTTATTTTTATAAATGACACCACTTTCTTTTAAGTCATTGACAATAGTAGGGTAGTGTTTATAGCAATAAGCTGCACACTTAACCATTGTCGGCTGATTTGTGGCTAGAACGAAATCCGAATCATGATCGCTTCCGTTACTTCTTGCTTGAAAGTCAGTCTCAATATTATTTACAGCAATAATATTTTTTGAAAATTCAAAGTATTTTTCCATCTCGTTACTATATACATTATGAAAATAACAAATATTATTTGGGGAATTGTGAGGATTACGAAATGCACATAGATGTTCGTCATGTTGAAATCTTGTAGTGTAACACTGAATTACACTATTCTCACTTTTTAGAGTAGGATCTTTTGTAAAATCCTCACCAACAGAATAGAGTAGAAGAGCATAAGGGTTTCCACATGTTGTTAAATTGTCACCATTTACAACAATCTTGCCTTTTCTAAGCTTGTGTACATATGCAGAAATAATTTTTGACTTCTCATGTCTGAAAAATGTACTATTGCCAAATTCATGGTTGTGATCATATAAATCAGCCATCATCTCATAGTGGTTTACCTCATTAGCATTTTTTCTTAAGAATTTCTCAAACTCATTATTATCCTGCTTCAGTAACTCCACATATTCAATACTGGTGCTTGCAATATCCCTTACATCATCTTTGGTACATGGGAGAGTATTAACCATCTGATAACTGAGCTGTTGATATTCACCAAGTTTACTAGGATGATCGGTTTTTACAATACCGAACACGCTGCCATCTTCATTTACCTTATTGCACCAATACTCATATGCAGATTCTAATGAGCCGCCCATTAAATCCTTAAATTTTTTCCATTTGATGGCGTTGTCAGTAGTGATAATCTTAATGTCTTTCAAATAATGCCAATGACCAAACATGTCTTGGACCTGGTAAGTTTCGTAATCATTGCCGGTTTTCTTACACCAATCCTTAAAGAATAACTGTATATGAGATTTAAAACCACACATCTTAAATAAATGGTGTCTCATCAGAGCCATGCCGTTGATTTTAACAGTCCATTCCGGATTATAAGCATTTCTGCAATCTTTGAAATAATCAGCTTCGATCAAACCCATACCATCCCAAAGTGTATTCTTGACTTCAGTAACCTTCTTGTCTACTACACATTTCTTGCCAATTCGACCCTTAGAATCAATGTAATCTTCTGCACGAACAATATTAGCCATTGTCTTAAAAAATGAATCCTGGTCTCGTAGAATAAGAATATCCTCTACAGGAATATACTTAGTTCCTACAATAGTAGATGTAGTAAGTGGAGCGTAGGCAGACATCTCAACAATTTTTGCATTGTCATCTGTCATCAGTTTTCCAAGTCCGATAGTTAACCATTCATAAGCAGCTTTATAAAGATCAGAGTTTATAAAGATAACCTGTCCAAACTTTGCTTTAGCACTGGTTCGAAACAACATCTCATAGTGAATTGTCTCTTCACTTTTAATACTGCCATCTTTATTCTTAGTCTTATAAGTAACATCTACACCTTCGTTATAGAATTTATCTCTGATCTGCTCACGTTTTTTTTCATCATAGAGATCTTTGTTATTCTCAACTTTCTCTAATGTGTATTTAAGACGTTCCTTTAATTCGCCATCAGAATTTTTATATAACTGCTCAATTCGCTTATGTTCATCCTCATAAGATCTGGTTCCAAAGTCAAAGTCTAAGCAAATAATATCTCTAGTAGATTCACCTTTATATACATTAAGACCATTCTTTATAAGAAAAGCAGAGAATAAACTGTTATTAAGCATTGCTTCAGTGTAAGAGAAATAATCTCTTGTCCCTAAATTAACATCATATAATGTACCGGCACTGATATTTTTAATTTTAATTCCAAATTCACTAATGATAATCACCACCTTACATTATTGATGATCTTTCTTAGTAGAATTTTTAGTTGATTTAAATTTATATTTATTTCCCTTATTCTTATTATTACTCTTTGTCCATCCAATAGAAGAAGCTGCAGCATTAATATTACAACTAGGAAATGGAGGATAATCAGTCTCAAAGGCATATAAATTTAATATATTTGATGCATAGCGATGAAATTCTTCACGAGATGGTATAGCAGGAAATGTACCACCTGTATAATAATTTTTAGTAGTCTTAGATGATAATCTCTGTGTAAGTGCAACGTTGTCTGTGTTTACTTCTGTATTCATATTTAGTATGTACTCCTTTTAACATAATTAGTATTAATCCTTTCTGTGCGAGGTTGATAAGTTACATAACCTACTAAATGTGAAGGGTTGAAGGGTAGTAGGTCATATAAAATTCTTCTTAATAGAAAAATCTTTATTCACAAAAATTGCAAATGTGTTATTTCACACCTGACTATTAATTTCTTCTCTATTTAGTTATAAGTTATATTGGAATTTATTTATCTGAATAGATAATGAGTAATAAATAATGATAATAATAGTAAATAACAAAATCAATTAGAACGAAGCTAGATGTGAAGCGTAGCGAACATATAGCGTAGTGATGACAAATGAACGTAGCGTAAGCGAAGTGAGTGCGGCAGCCTCTGGTGGAACACCAGTAAAGTATAATCAAAATTTTATAATAAATATTTATAATCAATATTTCAAACTAACTATCCTGTCGTTCCGACAGTGCTTAACCGCATTCACTTCGCTAAAGCTTCGTTCATTTGGAATCACTTCACAATTTTTCGCTAACGCTTCAAAATTGTTCGTTCGAAATTGGTTTGATTGTATATTTTTATTGGAATTCTTCCGTTTATAATTGGAATATCACGAGAGATCCTATATAAAATAAGGCTTAAATGTAATTGTTACAAAAGTGTTAAACTTGTTTTCGCCTTATTTATATAGCGAAAAAGCGTGTTAAAAAATCGTCCATTTAAACTTCCCTATATAAGAGAATATATATAATAATATATATTGGAATTATAAATGGACGATTTTTGATTTTGCCCTTATTTTATATGGCGAAAAAGCCTTATTCCTAGTAACTTAGTAGACATTTGGTTTTACTATATAAAATATGGTTAAAATCAAATTTTCAACTTTTCTAAATTTGTATTAAAATGAAAATTCAGGATCATCCTCATTGCTCTTAATAAAATCTTCTGCTGAAAACTCTAAATCTTTGTGTCCAATTTTTATCAATTCATTTGTTAGAATAGATTGTGCCGTTAGATATGTATCAGGGATTTTCCATACATTTTTATCATTCTCCATTGAGAATGCAGGTAACTCACCCCAATAATCTTCTTCATTTCCAAATACTTCTTTATTATATTTTCAATGCATTTATCATAGTAGGACTGCGCATTTTCATTTATACAAGTTACTACGTTTTCATTTAATAACTGTTTTTGTAAATATATTTCTGTTTCTGGAAGTGCTTCTTTAATGTCTTCTGGAGTGTAAATAATCTTTAATTGTTTATAACAATGATCCCATCCAAATTGATCTAATAAAAGTTCATTAACTTTTTCATAATATTCTTTTTGTCTGCCAGATACAAAAACTTGAAACATTTTTTCGTATCCCATTTCAGTATGTAATACATAACGTTCTGTTTGAAGAATAAGTTTCTTTTCATCGTCAGTAGCAATTGAACTTATCTCATTTCCATGGTTATCATATTCTACAATTACAGTTTCAGGTTCATAAATAATAAGTTTTCTACTTTTTAGATTATTTAATGCAGAAAATAAAATTTGTTCAAGTCTTTTGTTGCAGCGTTGATAAAAATTTCTTACTTCAAACGATGTTACTGTTTGATCTAATTTTATAAGATCTTTTTCACTTGTTTTTCCATAATTATGATTTGTAATACCTAAAAGTTCCCACCAGTTTTTCTTTGTTAATGTACTTGTAAATCCATCTTGTTTTGATAAATACTGTAATAAAATAACTTCAATGCAATGTGCATATATAGAATTATTCCCAAATTTTCTTTTATCATCTTTTTCAAGCGGAGTATCATAAATGTCTGTTATAATAAATTTCTGTCCAGATTTCTCCCAATCAAAGTAACATTCAAATTCTTTTAGTTGTGCTTTTCTTGCATTACCACCTTGAATAAAGTCTTGTTTTAATAACTCACAAAGTTCTTTATAATTCTTTACAGTCATTCCAACTTTTAACTTTGATGTATTGATTTTTAATGGTACTTTTGGCTTTGTTATTTTAGTAGTTGACGACTTTGTAGTTTTCTTTTTAGTGGTATTTGATGATTTACTTTGTTTATTAGTTTCTTTTGGCATTATATTTTTTCTCCTTAAAAATTTTATTGATTATTTTCAGTTGTATATTTATTTGGTTTCAAATATTTCTTCTAAATTATTTTTCTTTGCATTCTGAAAAAATATTATTATATTCTTCTTCAGTTAGTGGTCTTTCTAAATCATATTCGTATTTAGGTTCAGACAATTTCTGTGGACCATTTGGATTATCTGGATCAACTGGTTCACAATAGAAATATTCTTCCTTACGTTTATATGCCTGTTCTGCTAACTCTGTCATATTAGGTTTTAGTAAGGTTGTGGTCCACCGTAAGGACATGTTGAGATGTGCTTATTAGAAACCTGTTTCTTAAATAGTGATTGTAAATCTGATAAAGACTTTATTTGTTCCATGATCCTGTTAACCTCATAATATATTCTTTGTATAATGTTGGCGATGCTTCCTTTAGTAATTCTTCTAATTCTTTAATAGGTTTGTTCCAAATACATACAGTGAATGGTGCTTGACAACCATCGTAGTATTCTGCATAAAATTTTACTTTTGAATCTGGGATTACTTCGATTCTATCATAGTTTGCCCTTGCTACTCCAAATGCTGATTCACCATAACCAGATTTTGAAATTGCCTCTTCAAATTTATCAAGTTCATCATCTAATGATGAATCCCCTTTGTACCAAAACTCGGATAATAGTTTAACTAAAACTTCAAAATTATATTTTTCATTCATTTTTTACATTCCTTTCTTGAGATGTGATTAGTGGATTCAATATAGACTTCTAAATGGAATTTTATTTTATTCTTATTAATTAAATTCGATGCAAAATGAGAAGTATATTAGTTTAATGTAATTTTGAGTTAGATTCGAGTTAGATTCGAGTTAGATTTGAGTTAGATTTGAGTTAGACTTGAGTTAGACTTGAAAAAATATAGCTATATATTAGACCTGGATGGTGATCTGGGTAGTGAGTGTAGCTGAGATTAAAATATACCCCCATTACGGTACTTTAGATGAGTTTTTGATGGTAAATTTTGACGAAATAGTGGTTAGTGGTAAATTGGTAGGGTAGAGGTGTTTGGACGATTTTTTGGGTGGAATTTTGATATAAAGTAGGTGTAGATTATAGATGCGTTTGAAATACTTGGATCAGAGCGAGTGTAATAGATGAGATAAAAATAAAGCAGCACGTCCGGATTGGATGGCTGCTTTTAAATTTTTTTAGTTAAATTATGTGAATTAAGTTGTGTTTTTTTGATACCGAGAAATAACAGTATTTATATAGGAAAGAATATGATTGGTGTGATGAGTAAAATGGGTTTTGAGTAGGGATTTATTTGGATTTTATCGAATGAGTGTTTTGGTAATAGTGAAAAATTGCTAGTTATGCCAGGAAAACATTGAGATTTTGGTGTGGTGAGTGATGTATTGGGTATTGTGGGAAATTTGTGTAGCTGAACGGTATCGATTGATTGGGCGAATTTATTTGAGATTTTGGTGTGGTGAGTGATGTATTGGGTATTGTGGGAAATTTGTGTAGCTGAACGGTATCGATTGATTGGGCGAATTTATTTGAGTTGGGATAGATGGGTGCGTGATTTTGGGGTAATTTTTGATGCTATTTTTGTGGAGTGGGAGTGATGAGTGGTAGGGATTTGTTGGGATTTTACGATACGGTTGTCGATACGATGGGAGAGTGGTGGAGAGTGTGAGTTGGTAGGGATTTGTTGGGATAGATGCATTTTCCAGTCAGTGTGAAGATTGACCTGCTTATGCTGCTGAGCCGATCCAGGATCTTTGCCAGGATTAAAAGTACCCCCATCCCTTATTTTTCATGGCTTCTAATAGATATTAGAGGACATGAAAATATACTTTTGCGATAGAAAATACAGAAATCACTATATACTGCAATCTGGCGTTGTCTGGCAAGGGCTTTAAACTGGTATATAGTAGGAATTTTTCAAAAAAATAGGGTAAAAAGTCGTAGAAATCCAGTATTTACAAGGGTTTAATGGTTATTCATAAATGATAATTTTTTCGGTAGATAGCGTGAAAACTGTTGCATTTGCAACAGTATCGTATTTATAGATTTTATCTATAATAAACGATTTATCTATAGCTTTCACCTATAGCACACTTTGCCATAACTATAACCTATACCAAACAATCCAGTTATAACTTTCACTTATGCCAGACTCACACACTTTTATACACTTTGCACAACGTCTTTCCCGATTCCCAATTTTTCACCCTCAAAAAGATACTTTTCACTCCACATCACACCCACATAACAGCCCACAACCCAACTAAAATCAACCACTTTGTGCAATATGCCTATACCGCAGCTCAACTCACTGCTTACAAAATGTATTTCTAACACGGACGTTTTCAAACAATTACATAATTACGCACACAATAACCACAATACGCTAAATTGTATTTACATTTCTCCTAAATCCCTAGCTATTTTCTCATTTATAGCTTGTATTATAAAATCATTTACACTTTTATAACCATACTTGCTACAATGTACTTTCAATTCTTCCTTTTTGCCCTTGTTTACCGACAATGCTATTCTATCATAGTTATTTTTAGCATAATCATTTTTGTATTGTGTCCTTGTTTGTCTATTCTCTTTATTATCTGACATTTATATATCAACCTACTTTCATTTTTTTGCATTATATAGAAGTAATTTCACTAGAATTATACCATACGACAGCCTACAATGCTAGTAAAATCAATACTTTCCACTGTTTCTACTTCTGTATTTTTGAAATATTCCTTCTAATAAATGGCGAAATAAAAAAGTATGAAATTGTGCGACTTGTGCAAGATATATAAAAAGTCTTGTGTAAGATTGTGCAATATTCAGACTTGTATCTTGTGTAAGACAATGATATACTTGCGTCAAGCAATTGAGATACAGCAACAACGACTTCTCAATTGTGGATGTACAAGCATATGTATCTGGATAAAACCTACCAGAAAAAAGTTTTAAAAAGTTTAAAAAAAGGTGTTGACACATACAAACGTATGTGATATAGTAACACCAACAACAGACAAATGTCTGTTGAGTGTCCCAAAAAAGTTGCCGGACTAATCCGGCGGTAACAATCAACCAAAGCCGATGATTTAGGCATTCGGCATTCCGTACTTTGAAAAGTGAATGATGATTGATTGAATAGCAATTCTTACGAATTGCAAGTTGTCTTACGATAGCGTGAAGTCTTTCTGTTTTCCTCATAAAAGGTTCTGGCTTGTGGATTCCTCGCCAGTATTAGCGCCACCAGTAAAAGTGCGTGAAGGGTTGTAGCAGACCTACCGCCAAAAGACCAGCGGTTACAATAAGCTACAGGTGTTGGATTACACCTAAGTCATGCGGTAAGAGGCTGATTCTGTCCATCGCTACCAGTAATTCGTTCTGGATTCGCTCGAAACTGGAAAAGCGGTTTATAAATACATAATACATAATTGTTTCACCAACTTATTTTCAGAGAGGAGGTGAAACTATGGTAACTATTGATGTAGTTCGGTGCAAAGAACACTACGAATTGTTCTTCCAGGGACGATTTCTGTGTTCTTGCGACACGAACGAACTAAAAAGTTGCTACGAGGACGCTGTAAAAAGTGTTCTCTGTGGTAGCTTTAAGTAGCTTTTAGTTTACACCATTAGTCACTAAATGTCAAGCCTGTACAGGGTGTAATGTACAGGCTTTTCTAATGATCCAGGCTATAGGTCTATGGTTCAATCACAGGATTATTGTTTCACAATTGAATAACACGCACTAGGATTATATCCAGTGAATGATGGGTTATGCCTTCCCAGTAAAAAGCGACTGGTAAAAATACCAGAGGAGAATACTATGTCTAAATCTACAAACAAAAAAATCAACTTCGATTCTATGAACAGTGGTGTAATTGATGACCTCAGAACCTTTAAACAGGTTCGGTTAGAACTGGCACAAAAAGCCAACGACTTTGCACTTGCTAGAAAACCTCTCCAGGATAAACTGGACGTGGCTATTTCAACAGGTGATGTGGAACTTTCTAAGTCTCTGTCCTCTGAAATTGAGGATCTTACTAAAGCTTATAAAGCTGAGGTGACACCAATTAACGAGGAGCTGAACCGTGTTCTTGGATTAGTTCCACAGGGTATGTATGACTGTTACCTCAAAAAGATTAACGAGGGTAAACGTGGGGAATATCTCCAGGCTTGCCAGGAGTTTGTTCGCCGGTTCGGTGCAAAAGGTACAGACACAGCTATCAATAAAATGGCTGAGAGATTGTGTGACCTTGTAGGTATTAAAGCTTCCAGCAATAAGATGATTTTGGAGAAAAACCAGTTTACCAGTCTGTACTCAAAACGTCAGTTTAACAAGATGTGGATGAGTGCATTCTGTGACTATGCATTAGCTGAGATTGATAAATCAATCAAGACTGATACTGAGAAAAAACAGGAGGTGGCTTAATATGGTAACTATAGTTAAGATTTCTGACAGCGTAAGTGGTGTAGTAACTCGTAGAAAAGCTACGGAGTACCTTCTTGGTACTCCTTTAACAACTTATCAATGGATGCATGTTCAGCAGGACTGGAAAGCGTTTGCTGATGATCCGTTGAAATATGCAGACACGGCAGTTGTAGACATGGTAAAAGATTACGTGTCTAATATTCTGTAATTAAACAGGCGCACTGGCATCAACGTTATGAGGAGGTGAAAAAGGTTCTTGCATACACTCTTTGCATAATTTATAATTAAGTGCAGGAGGTAGTTTGGCTATGAATATGCAGGAAAAAATTGAAGGGGCTTTAGCCCATGCAAATATGTCCAAGACTGAAATGGGTAAAAAAGCCTTTGATGTGACACAGCAGACAATCTGTACAAGAATATCACGCGGTAAATTTACCAAAGAGGAACTTGAGCAGATTGCTCACGCCATGGGAGCAGAATACGTTTGTTATTTTGAGTTCCCAGATGGCAAAAAATTTTAATTATTACAGTCAGCAACAAAAAAAGGATCTACGTTATTAGTAGGTCCTTTTTTTGTTGTCCAAAAATTCACGCCCACATAGTACAACCAGGCAGTACAATCCAACACACACACACCACGCAGTTCACGCATACCCCTCAAACTGCGCAAAAATCTGCAGCTTAACCCCTGAGCTTATAGATGCCTCTCCCTTAGTGTGGATAGATAGCGGTTCGATTCCGCTTGTGGGCTTTAATTTCCATAAGGGAAATCTTGTTTTTTTATTGACAAAAATATACTTTTAAGTTATAATCGGCTCAAAAGAAAGGAGAAAAAGAATTTGTTTGAGGTTATTTTTTACAAGGATAAAAAAGGCAAAGAGCCGGTAAGAGACTATTTTATCTCATTGTTTGAGAATGATAGTAAAGACAACAGAATAAAACGTGAGAAAATCGAAGACTGCATGAACGTTCTAAAGAAAAACGGTGCAAGAGCAGGGCTTCCATATGTAAAACATCTTGAAGGGAAAATATGGGAATTAAGACCATTAAGTGATAGGATCTTATTTTTTACATATGTTAATAATACAATAGTATTGTTATCCCACTTCCAAAAGAAAACACAAAAAACTCCCAAAAGGGAAATTAAAAAGGCTGAAAAGCTAATGAATGATTATATAGAAAGGAGTAAGGATAATGAGTAAAATGAAGATAAGTCCCAGGGGTTCATCCTGGGACGACTTTGAAAGACAAATGTATACACCAGAAGAGATTGAAGCAAGTAAAGTTCGGTCTGAAATCATTACAGAAATGATTAAAGCAAGAGAAGAGGGTGGGGTTACTCAAAAGCAACTTGAAATTATGAGTGGTATTAAACAGCCTGTTATTTCTCGAATGGAGAAGGGAACTACAGATCCTCAATTATCTACAGTATTAAAAGTGCTTAACTCTTTGGGAAAAACTTTAGAAGTTGTATCAATGAAACCTGTAAAATAATAATAAATTAAATAACCTCAATTAATAAACGGAGATAGATTATGCCATTTGTAGAAGCAGACGTAAAAAGAGAAATTGAAGAAGAAAGGGGAAATGATCCTAAATTTAGAAAGGCGTGGGGCAGAAGGCAAACTAAAGAAAATATGAGTCCAAAAGGTTCTTCTTTTGACGATTTCTTAAAGGAAATATATCAAGATCCTAAGTTTAGAGATTTATGGTATGATTTAGCAGCAGATAAAGATATTGCAAGTGCAATTATTAATGAGCGAAATGAAAAAGATTTATCTTTAAAACAGTTTGCTAAGAAAGTAGGAATATCTAAAAAGAAACTGGTTAAAATTTGTGAAATGGGTAATAATCCGTCACTTAATCAACTAAAGAAAATTGCCAAGGGAATGGATAAAGTTCTTAAAGTTGAGTTTGTCTCAAAGGACGAATTTGACAAAAAAGTAATGGAAAGGTAATAAAAGTAACATAAGAGAGTCTATCATTAGATAGGCTCTTTTTTAATGCACAAAAATAATTCTCATTTTTTTAGAAGGGAGATTGTGTTTATTATGTCAGCCCCAAAAACAACCACAAAATAAATTCATTCCAAGAAGGGAGAACACAAAATGAAAAAATTTCTTGTAGCTGCAACATTCGCAGCATTAACAATTACCACATCAACCACAGTTTCCGCAAAGGCAAATATCCGGTATGGTACCGGAATTGTGACCGGTGCAAAATCTATTACAACACAGGACGGTAATGTCTGGCATACCAAGCGAAAACTCCATCTTCATAAGGGAGCTAACGTCCAGGTTAAATTTGACACTAAGGGAACTAGGCGGAAAAAGGATGATACAATCCTTAAAGTAAAGAAGCAAGCGAAACCGGAGGTCAGCATTCCAATCTCTGATATTGCTCTGGTGTACACAGATTCCTTGGGCTACACCACACTACAGCTGAAGGACTATGGCTGTATTGGAGATGATCCAAATAACATTAGTTATGAAACTATCAAACAGATGGTCAACTCTTACTACGTGTCTGTAAAGGAAACTACAGATTCCGTGACGGTAACAGAGCCAAACGGAAATAGTTGGAGTATTAGAAAGTGAGGTGCTTGTAATGTCAGAGTCAGTTAAAAACTATAAAAAAGAGGCAATTAGTATTGCAAGGGATTTTCATTACTCAACTAGTATCCTTGCACGTCTTAACAACGCAACAACAGAGGGTGAGATTTGCCGACTGATGATAGAAGGCAGACACACAAAAAGATACTACTAAAAACGCATTATAATAAGGAAGCTTTTCATTCCATCTACGGTTCGTAGGTGGATTTTTTAATATAAAAAGTTTCCGATTTTGGAAGAGAAACACAAGGAGGTGCAAGGCAAAATGATTAGAACATGTGCATTAGTTGAGCGAAAATATGATAAAACTAAAGCTGTCGTAATTTATGATCGATGCGAGGATGGTTTTCCACTAGCCATAATGATGTTTGAATTTGCAGATGAAACTTATCCATACAAGTATCCTTCACCATTTGGAGATATTAAAAATATCTCTTGTGATACGGCAAGAAATGACATGGAAATGAAAGAGAAAGGGTGGGTGAAGGTGACAAATGAAACGCAAATATTATAACTGCGAACTTAAAGAGCTGGATGCTCAAAAACTCAAGGCAAAACTGAAAGAAGAGGGAATTAAATTTGAGTCATCTGGTGTTGGCTATCATTACACACATTTCGAAATTCTGTGTAATGATACAGAAGCAGAAACTATTGATAAGTTTTTAATGGAACTGTAATGGAGGTGCAAGGTAAATGGTAGAGGTATTAGCAACAATCAATACTACTGAAAAATCAGTAGGAAGAGTATGCAACTATTTGACAAACAGAAGAGTGAAACACAGAGTAGTTTCATCTGGTGACAATATGCAGATCAAACTACTCACCACTCGAAGCGAAATATCAGCAATAAATAGATTCTTAGAAAAAGAGGTGAATTAAAATGGGAGCAGCAGAAGCTTTAAACTACGATTACGATGTTATTGACACACCAACCGAAACACCGACAACAGATAAAATTGTTCGGTGCTTCACAGATAGCGAGCTTAATGATGAGCTTGCTAATCTGTTAAAAGATAGTCTTGCTGGTGTACGCAAGGCAAACCTGGAAGATCACGGCTTGGAAATCCGTAAAAGAAACCGCGAATTAATCATCAGAGAGAAGAAGAAGCAAAAACTTCTTTCTATGGTTGAATTATCCATGATGATCTTTGTATTATTACTGATTCCGGTTTTAGGAACCGTAATTGTAAGAGAAGCTGTGTATTTATGGTTGTACATTATCACAGGACCAGTCGCAGCTTACTTGATAAACCAGTTAAGAAAAATGTAGGAGGAGGTATAAAAATGTATAAACGTAAAACAGTTGATTGTTACGCCATTGAGGGGTTCTATGAAGGGTGTGGATGGGATATTGAGTGTTATTGCGATGACTGGAAAGACGCAAAGATACAGTTAAAAACATATAGAGAAAACGTCAGTTACCCAGTACGAATTAAAAAATGGCGTGAGAAAATCAAGGAGGCATAAGGCAAATGGTATATACAGTAATTACAAAACACCAGGTCTCAAATTGCTGTGATAATCCTGAAAAGATTGTTGCAGAGCAGGAAGAGAAACGCAAAGTATTTGGTCTAGTGGATGACGACCAGTATTTATGTCACTTTTTTGAATCTAAGTTTTCAAATGGAAGAACTGCTTATTATACTATTGATGATGCAATTCAGTGCCTAGCCATTAAAGAGGGATATGATATGGTTCAGTTCAGTAATGGAAATCTTGGATTCGTTGCTTATTATGGTAGTGAAGTTAATGGATTTGAAATTTTAGACAGGGAGGTATAAGGCAAATGACAGATTTAGTAGAAATCGCAAAAATTTGGAATGGTATCATTGAAATCTATAAGGAAACTATTCCACAAAACAATCCAAAGGTAACTGTAGTAGCTGTTTACAAAAAATTTGGTAAGGCAAAGACAAATGAAGCGTTTGCCACAATCGCAGCAATTAAAAAACACGATGGCAGAATCAGTCCAAGAAACAGAAAGAAACTGTCATCTATTCCGGTTAATCCAGATTGTACAGTATGGGATAGGATGGTTAATCCGATGATTGGATGTAATTTAGACTATATCCATACTGCACATATAGATAATATGATTACAGAATTGGAGGTATAACAATGGGAAAGAAAACAACTAAATCATGGGATAAGAAACAGGAACGCAAACTCCGGTCTTATCTAAAGGCAAACGGATATTTGTACGTTTGCTCAAAAGGAAGTCACGACAAGTTCCGGTCGCAGATAACCGGTAAGAATGTAGAAGTAAATAATCACATTAATAAAATGGTTTGGAAACGAACCATTGAAGAAGTCGCAGACGATCTCAAATCAAAAGGCTACAATTACGTTCCATATGAGCGTGTTCGGTAGTCTTTTTTTATTGGAAAATTTTAAAAAACTGAATATTGGATGCCATAAGGCAAATTTAAAATATATTGATAGATAAGGGAGAATAATATTATGACAACAGTAAATATGAAAGATTTTATTGAAAATGGAAGCAAAGTAACACAGGGAGTTATGGAAGAAATTAATAAATCCGTAAAACCTATTATTGAAAGAGAAAGAACAAAAGAAGATAGGTCAGCTGATATTGGAGAGCTTAAAGGTGTACTTTCCGCAGCAAAAGCAGCCGGACTTAGTAAGGTAATTATTAGCGTTCCGGTTCGGTTACTTGCTATTGATACATCATATCAGACACCAAACAGAACGGAAAGAGATTTAAGACAGCTTGTAAATAACTGGGTAGACTATAAATGCCAGCCATTAATGGGTGTTCCACACTATGAAGATGGATGGATGGTAATTATGGATGGATATGGAAGAACTATTGCAAGCCAGATGGTCGATGCACAGAAGTACATAGAACTTCCGGTTTTAGTATCTCTTGATGCACCAATGGAACCTAAAACAAGAAGGGAATTTGAAGCAGAGATGTACGTATATCAGAATAGGGATGTTTCAAAGATGACACCTATTCAGAGGCATGGAGGTCTTGAAGTTCTAAATGATCCAACTGTCAAGCTTTTGGATTCTTTAAAAGATACATATGGATTTAGCTACGTAAAAGAAAAAGGTATGCGTGAAAGTGGTGTTCTTGGATCATATTCTCAAGTATTTGAGTTTTGTAGAATTTATGGAAAAAATTGTATGACTTGGATTTTTGATATTTGTCAGAAAGCTGGATTTGACCGTAAGGGAAATGGATATGCTTCTTATATTCTTAGAGCATTAAAAGATATTTGGAAATTATACGAAGCGGATAGAGATAAAACAAAAGATTATTTAGGACATAAATTTAGACCTGAGCTTCCTAATATTATTAAATCTCATGCGGTATCTAAATATCCAATGTTAAGTGTTCCTATGGCTGTAAGTCTCTATGTAGAAGATTTGGTAGTTAATGATCTTAATTTACAGCAGTCAAGAACAGTAGAAGGAAGTCATGTTGTTCCTGTTCGTAAATTTGCATAAGGGAAATTAAATATTCTCTTGACAATACATAATATATAATGTAGTTTTGATATTAAAAGAAGTGAAACAAATTAAAAAAGGAGGTAGTAGGAATGGCAATAGATATGGCAGAACTTACAGGGTTATTGCCTAATTCTGTAATGAAAAATATTATTGATTTTGCAGATATTGAATTAAAAGATGGTCGTATATCAACAAGAATAACAGTAGGACATATTCTCACTGATGAAGAGAAGTCAAAAATGAAGAGTGAAAGAATTATTGGAATTGATTGTACCACATATCACAAATATGCGCCAGAGATTAAATATTCATATTTTTATGTAGTATAAAATTCCAGGGTATAAAGAGTCATCATAACAGATGGCTCTTTTTTAATACAAGAATTTCAAATATTTAGAAGTAATGAGGGTAGCAAGTGAAATTAAAACTTGCTGCCCTCAAATCATTTAAAAATAAAATCAAAGGAGAAAAATATTATGGCATCAACAATAGGAGCAATACCAAAAGTTTATAAAAATGTTCGGTCTTACTTCGAAAGGGAACTTAAAAATTACGAGGTAATCTTAGTTAGACAAAAAATAACTGAAGATTACTTATATAGAGTAATAGCACAAAACAAGATTACCGGTAAATATGCAGTGTGGACATGCTGGAATGAAAGCACGCAGTCGTTGAACTTTGGTCATTACGATCTTACAAAAGAAACTGCGATTGATATTTTATTTTGTAAAGGAGAGTGGGATTTTTGATCAACAATATGAGAATGCAAGAGATTGCAGAGGTACTTGCAAGTAGAATTGCAGAGCATGATCAAGATTTTGCGAGAGAAGTTCTTATTGATGAGCTTGATATGGAAGATGAAGAATTAGATTATTTCGGAATTTCTAAGGTAGATTTAGGAATCGAAGAAGATGATGAGGATCTGTAAAGAGCAGATAAAATGAAACTTTTAAGGGAGGAAAGTAAAATGAAGAAATATGAACTTACAACAGAAACTAAAATTAATGCTTTTGGTAAAAAACTTTTTAGAATTAAGGCACTTGTTTCTTTTGGACCTGTATCTGCTGGAGAAAAAGGTGGATGGGTGGAAAAAGAAGAAAATCTAAGTCAGTCTGGTAACGCATGGGTATTTGGCAACGCAGAGGTATATGATAATGCATGTGTACGTGATAATGCATGTGTACGTGATAATGCATGTGTACGTGATAATGCATGTGTACGTGGCAACGCATGTGTACGTGGGCAACGCATGTGTACG
>NZ_QUIO01000062.1:0-17144 GCF_003480145.1 Ruminococcus sp. AM42-11
GTGGCAACTCAGAAGTATATGATAATGCATGTGTACGTGGCAACGTAGAGGTACGTGGTAACGCATGTGTACGTGGCAACTCAGAGATATCTGGCAATATAGAGATGTCTGGTGACGCAGAGATATCTGGTAATGCATGGGTATCTGGCAAGCTGCATTAAAAAGAGATTTAACCGCAGAAGAAAAAACACGATATATTAAAGAAACTGCCCACGAATGTATGATGTTAATGATTGGGTTAAGTTGCTCATTGGATGAAGCATATAATACGCTGATGAATTAAAAACGGAGGTAAGGTAAATGAAATGTGATGAATGTACATGCACTTATGAATCATGTTCTTGTAAATTGCCAGGTTCAAAATGTGCTTACGAAACTGATGACGAAAAAGACGATGGAGTAAGAAAAATAAACCAAGATGATTAGAGAACATGGGAAACAGAAAGAAAAAGAAGTAAGAGAAACGGAGGACAAATAATATGAGCATTACAAAATTGATCGAGTTACTTCCAGATAGCGTCAAGTGTGACACTGTAGATTTTAAAGATGTTCGGTTGATGGATGGTCGTAGCGCCATCCGTGTTACTATTGACAGACTTCTTACCCAGGAAGAGAAAGATAAAATGACCAGTAAGAGATTTGTTGGTCTTGACTGCGTAGGTTTTTACAAATATGCACCGGAAATCAAAAAATCATATTTCTATGTGGTTTAGTGAGGTAAGGGGAAAATGAGAGAATTTAATGTAGATATTGAAATGTTTAAAAAGAAATTTGATGAAGAATATGATTTTTTGTATAAAAATCGAGATCAAGTTGCAGGTTTTAATGAAGCAGTAGAAGCCGGAGACAAATTCTTAAATGATCATGGAGATTTTGTTGGAAAATTTGCAAATTATAGAGGCGATTTTATTACAAGTGATAGAGAGGTTGCAGCATTTATGTTTGCACTTGATAGTTTGACGGAGGGGTAATGGAAATGAAAGAAAACCAGATCTGTTATTTCATAGAAAATGATATGGTTATTTTTGGTGCATACAGCTATAAAAGCACATGTACACATGTTGTAAAAAGGCTCAGAACACCAGAAGTTCGGTTGATTAATGGAATTCCGTTTGATGAATTTGAATCAGAAATTGAGTTCAAAAAGTTACCTAAAGACTGGACCTATAACACAAGACTTTGGGAAGAATCTATTGACCAATGGAAATATGAAAAATATGTTGCAGAATTTGGAACTGTCAATGTAAAAGATACAAAAAGAATACAGGAGTTGTTTGACAATGGTTTATTAGTGATTGCTCCAATAGTTGATAAATTTATTGAAGCAGAAATTGACCATGGTTTTTATAGAATAGTTAAAAAAGCGCATGGCTATCCACTTGGATATGGTGAGCACAATGATTATTATCCTGATGATGTGTTTGATACATACGAGGAATGTGAAAAACATTTAAAGATTCAAAGGGAAAACAGATATAAAAATCATATCTACTGTAGACTTTTAGATGTATATGAAAACATTGATTGGGCTTTAGAAAAATATGAAGCGGATCATGGTGGAAGAGAAATTGAATTTATAAAGCAAAAGCTTTTATCCATTCCAAGGATTTGGGAATACATGTTTAGATACTATAAAGGTCAGATTCTTAAAGGAAAGCGTGAAGAGAAAAACGAAGAATGGGAAGTAATTGCATGAGTAAAGAAGATCTAATTCAGTTGATGGATTTATTAACTGAATATAGTGAAACATATTGTGAACCAGATATTAAACAGTATGCAGATATTAAAGATAAGAGCGAATTTGCTGTGATGCTTATGGTATCAGAGCATAAAAGAGTAATCGAACAGATTAAGGAAATTATCTGCTTAAACTTTTAAACAATAAAACGGAAATTTTAAGGGGGAATTTTACATGCAATATATAGTACTCGAAAGAAAAGTTTACGAGCGTTACTCTGTTGTTGATGCAGATGATCCGGAAGAAGCAAAAGAAATTTCTAGAAATAAATCATATGAGAATGATGAACCAGCCACTTATGTGGGAACCGAATATATTGCGTCAGAAATTTTAAGAGTAAGAAAGGAAAATTAAAATGAAAAAGTATAGTGTAACTTATCACGAAACATATGAAGAGAATTATGAAGTCGAAGCCAACTCGCCGGAAGAAGCAGAGGAAATTCTTCGAGAAAGAATTAGAGAGGGCAAAGAAGATGGTCCAGAACAGTGCAGTGACAGTTGGTGTGATGTAACAGAACTATAAAATCAACATTTATAGGGAGACACAAAATGGATATTAATTTTGACAAATTAGCAATTGCTATCATTGACGAATTTGAATCTGACAGAGAGTATTCTGGCCGAGATGAAATTGTTAAGGGAATGGAGTATGTACTTAATAAATATACTTCAGAACATGATCGAGAAATTATTGATCAAATGCTTATGACATTTACTGGATGGACTCTACAAACACTGCTTGAAAAGGCAGAAGAAGTATCAGATGAAGAAATTGAAGAACTATAAAATCCGCATTTTGTAAGGGGAGATAAAATATGTATAAGGTAAAATATGAAAAATATCGTTACGGCTATGGTGGAACACAAGAAGTAAAAATATTTTCTTCGTTAGAGGAAATTGCAGATTGGCTATTTGGAATGGTAAAAGGGAAATATGAAGGCTCTATGTTCTTTGTTAATCCTGATGACAAAAATGATAAAGAATTGCATTTAGATAGTTCTTGTATTTCATCAAGGGATGATGAAAGATACTGTTACTGGGTTGAACAGATTGAAAAAGACGGATTAATTATTTATTCTTGTGGAACGTTCACAAACGGAGTGTGCTATTGGAATGAGGAAGTAAAACAGTGGTTAAGGGAATGTATTCAGCGAAAAGAGAATCCTCAGTTCAATTTTGGGTAAGGGAGATGAAAACATGACATTCGAGGAAGCGAAAAAGAGACCAGACTATAAGTTTGTGCTTAATGGAATTGAAAACGATATTGAAGATATTCGAAATAATTATATGAAAAGTTTATATGAGTATGGTGATCCGGAAAGAGGAATTGCTATTCTTCAACTTGGATATGTAGATGTTGAAGTAAATTTGATGACATATGAACAATCTGGAAAACATCCTGGTGATAAACGTCCAATTATTGATTACTTTTCCTGTATTAAATGGGGAGAGGGAGATAATGATTGGAGATCTGATGATTATGTCGATCATGATATTAATGTAAATTGGGTTTTAGACAACTGGGCAGAACAGCTTGAAAGGGATATGTTTGAAGCTCTTAATAAATATGTTGTCCAAAAAGGTTATAGTTATGATCACGCTAATTAGTAAAGGAGATGAGAATTATGACAGTAGGTCAGCTAATTGATGGATTAAAGCATTACGATTCAGAATCTGATATAACTATTCTTGATAATCACAATGGTAATCAGTATGATATTAATTTTATCATTGAAGATGAAAAGAAAAATTCACAAGTAATAATAGTATTTTGATGGAGATAAAATTCGTATTTGATCGGAGGAGAAAAATGGAATATTCAAAAATTGTAAAAAAAGAATGCCCAATGTGCGGTAAAACATATTTTGTTAAATTAACAGAAGTTGAATATGATCAGTACAAAAAATATATTGCATATGGAAGCTTGATTCAGAATGCCCTTTCAAACACAAGTCCAACAGTAAGGGAATTTTTGAAAACTGGGTATTGTCCAGACTGCCAGAAATTATTGTTTGGAAAATGTGAGCAGAAAGAATTGTTCTTTTCTTATGACGATATTAGAGAAGATGTTACAAAAGAGTTCTGTGAAAGGCATGAAAATATATTAGATGCTCTCACGTCTGATGATGCTGATGTTTTGACAGAAGAAGAGTGGCTATTACTAATGTATGAGTTTTAGTGAAAGGAGCAATGGAAATGGCATATTACCATAGTCCAAAAGAGTATGAAGCAAAAACAGGAAAACGTTTTTCTGATAAAGGAGCATCAATTCACAGAACTGGATCTGTAAGGGGAATGGTTAAATTAGGATACTGGGATAAAGATACAGATAAGGTAAGGTGTGGAAGCTACATTTATCTGCAAAATAATTTTAGGTAAAAATTATAATCTACGGAGGTATTTTAATGTATAGAGTAGAGTGGATCGATGATGAAGGAAATCTTAAAATTAAAAGAGGTTTTAAAAAATCAGAACTGGCGCATCTGTGGATTGAAAAGATGCATTTAAAAATAGACAGTTTCCCAATGGTATTTTATGAGGGAGAGGGAGAAAACGATGACTAAATTAGAAAATATGGCAGCCGATGAATTTAAAAAGTTGCCGAAAAAGAAACAGAAAGAGATTAACAAGGCAAAACGCATTCCGGTAGCAAAACCTGGACATGAGTTTAATAAAAGTAATGTTCGGTGTAAACGCTGGAATACGGATGAGTGATGGAGGTACTACATGAAAGGATTTGATTTACCTGTAATGGATGGAACACGAAAAAGTTTTTATGGAAAGGCAAAAGTAATTGAACACGATAATGGAGATATATGTCTGATAAGTTATTCAACATTGGTTGCTAGAATACATAATGGAAATTTTGAGAAGTTATGGGATGGATATAGTGCTACAACAATGCGGCATATAAATTCATTCCTTTTATTTTACAATCTTCCAGGTGGTGGAAAGTTGTGGTGGAATAAATTAGAGGTGGTGGCATGACTGAAAGAGAGAGAAATCTAATTAAAAGTAACCTAAAAGCTTTCGTACATAATTTTGGAACAGTTCGTATTGAGAAAGAAAATTGTGGTAAAGGCTTTTATGTGTTTTATCCGGAGGATAGTGATTCATATATCCAGTATTGCTATAGCATTGAGTACCTGGATGGTTGGCTTTATGGATGTGTTCAAGGCAAACTAAGATTAAAGCTAACTGATGAAAGGGAGTGTGAGTTATATGGCTAAAAGATTTAGAAATCCAGAGATGGTCGAAGCATACAATGTTGCCGGATTCAGAGAGAGATACGTAATGGAAAATGGAAATAAAAGTACAGTGTATCTAAATGGACATAAATGTTGCAAGTTTACATATTCAAAAGATGTTGATTATCAGGATGCTAATGGAGCCTTATATGATACTGTCGAGAAAAGATGGAGGGCTTAATATGTTAAAAGATATTAAAGATGCAAAAGAAATTAGCTGCTATGACGCACTGACAGGAAGATATACTGGTGAAGAGGACGGTTGGCAGAAATGGAAAGATTTAGATGAAGATACAAGTTATGAAGTGTTTTGCTTATGTCGTGAATTTGTAGCAAAAACAGCTAGGGGAAATCGGAAAACAAGAATTATGAATAAAGGAAAAAATTATGTTGAGCCTTGTGGAATTCTCAGAAGACTTGCATATAACTTTAAGAGAGGTGAAATTGAGTATACTGCTGGCCAAGATTACAATGAAGAAATGAAAACATTAAGAGGAATTTTTGATTAAAGGAGGATAAAAATATGTTTAAACTTACAATTAATACAGGTAATGCAGCTTTTCACGATGAGTATAATGATGATAAGGCTTATGACAAATACTGTGAGGCAGAAGAAATTTCCAGAATTTTAAAAGAAGTCATTGATAAACTTGAGTATGGTTGTGAGTCAGGCGTTTTAATTGATATCAATGGAAATAAAGTTGGAGAATGGAGCCGGTAAAAGGGAGGTTTTACGATGAGAGAGATAATTAAAAAGTTCAATGTTTACCAGTATTCTGAACTATCTGATGAAGCGAAAGCAAAAGTTCGGAGTTGGTATATTGACGATCCATTTAGAGCAGAAGAATTAACTGACATGATTAACGAAGATTTGAAAAATTTGTTTCCTAACAGCAAACTTAAAGTTGAATGGAGTTTATCATCTTGCCAGGGTGACGGAGTAAATGTCTACGGTGATTTGTGCTTTATGGATTTAGTAAATATGGTACAAAATCATTTGTGTGGAGATAACTACAAAGCTTTTGAGAATTTCTTTTCATGGAAGGAAATTAAAACTGCAAAGTTTTATTCTGAATATTGTGGCGATGTAAAATTACCATCTAATAGAATGGGATATACGTATTGTTATGTCAGTCAAATTGATCTCGAAGCTGATTTTACATATGAGATGTCACATTTTAGGAATATCAATTTAGATTTACTAGGCAAAATGGAAGCTTATGTCAAGATGGTAATTAGGAAATACTGTTTAGATTGGGAAGAAATAGGTTATAAATACCTGTATGAACCTGATGAAGAAGAAGTTGAAGAAGCTTGTGATGGAAACGAATGGGAGTTTCTTGAAGATGGAACATATTATGCAGCATAAATTATAAGACAACTGGGAAGTACATGGTACCAGTTGTCTTTTTTAGTACAAAAATGGAGGTAAGAAAAATGATTAAAATTCTTGTAAGATTAGATTTTTTCTATGACGATGAAGATGCAATTGATCAATTTATATTGATGGTAAAAAGTGGCACATCATTTGATGACGTAGAGGACGAATTGCTGAAAGCTCATAAATTTCTTTGCAAAGAAGATGAAACGGATTTGTATGGAAAATGTGGAAGAATACCACTTACATTAATTAACTATGTTTGCGAAAAAAATGGATGGAAATATTACAATTTAGAGTATGATATTGACTTAAATCTTGACTGAAAGGCAGTAAGGAAAAATGATTAGATGCGCAATGGATATATCAATTCCAGAAAATGACAAATGTGATATATGCTGTATTCATTGTAGTGATAAAAATTGTGAATATAGATGTGTTGGAGTCGATAAATGTAAAACAGAAGATGAAATTAAGAAATATTGTATTAATGCATATTAAATGGAGGTAAGAGAGAATGAACAAAATGAAAGAAATTTTAAGTCACAGTGGCAGCGCAGAGATGATGATTATTTATTATATGCTTGACAAGGGAATTGAAAATTTAAAATCCATTACAGAAGATGATATAAAAACTGTAAGAGGAAATGGGTTAATGACAGAAGAGTTTTGCCAGTCAATTGTTAGAACTGCGGTTCGGATTGCAAATGAGTGTGATACTCATGAAATTTTACAATACATCAGATGTGAAGCATGGTTTACTCCTGCAGTAAAAGAAATCGAAATATGTAAGGCAGTAAGGTCAAATTACAGTTGGGAATATTTATGTAATGAGATGGATGTTGATCCAGAAGAAACAGATTATATGAAATTAAAATTTATTGTGGAGGAACTGTAATGAACAAAACATTAGATATTACTCTTGATGAGTTATTAAAAAAACTTGGCAAGACAAAAGAAGATTTAGTAATGGAGTTGGATGAACTTAATAAGTGGATGGAAACAACTAACTATAGACATGGTTTTACCGGAATGGAAAGGTTCGTTTCATTAGGCTATATGTTTTATAAGAAAAAAATTTTCGAAGGTAAGGTTGATGATGTATTGAATCGTGCAGATGATTGGGGTTATGACATCAGTTGGGAAGAAGCTGAAGAAGTTGTTATATTGTTTCAAGGAATTTATGACTGTAACTTAAGTGAGAATGACCAGATTGAGAATTGTATCAAAACTGTTATACAGAAAGGAAACTGAAAAATGGCAGAAATTATTAATATGATTAACATAAGTGCAAATAGTTTTAGTGATTTGAAAACATATTTGGATAAAAAGCCTGAGTATCTATTATTCTCAAGCCCATCAGGTGCAGCATTAAAAGTTGATCTTGAACAACAGGACGAGAGCAGTTCCGGTAAAGCAAAAAATTCCGTAATTCGGTGGTGTGAACAGATTATAGAAATTGTTAATAATTATTATTCAAAAGAAAATCCAAATGCAGATGTATATTTTAATTCAATTAAACAGATATGTGAAGCAATTAAAATTGCTGCAGGTTGTGTGGAATAAAATGTAGATTTTGTGGAGGTATAAAAAATGAAGATATTAGCATTTTGTGATGTTGACAAGGGAATTTTAAAAGATGCAGCAGGTCACACTTACATAGACGATGACGATTATAGTGCAGATGATATTCTTAGTGACTTTGACAATGAATTTAATTGGCTTAATCAGTCTGGTGTAAATCTTGATGGATTTACAGAGTTTGATTCTTATGAAGAAGACGAAGAATACCAGGCGTACATATTTAGACATGAATCTGGATATGTGCCAAGCGGAAAAGCTACACTCAATAAAATGTTGTGTGAAGAGAGATTGATGAAACGTCTGCATGAGCTGCCAGAAGAGAAATACGATGTAACTCGGTATAAAATCTTGAAGAGAACAGTGTATACAGTTTGTACAAAATACGAGGAGGTGTGCTGATTATGACGACAAGAGAAAAGATTAGGCAAGTAGAGTTGTTAAATACCAGTACTCCTGAAGGTATAATTATTGATTCAGACACAATTTTGGCCGATTTGTTATCAAATGTAGATAATGAAATCTCAGGTTTCTCACAAGATATTTTTAATATTTATAAGAGAAGTAAGGATAAAGATGCTGTAAAACAAATGTTCTTTGAATTTACAGATACGGAATTTGATGATTACTTGGATAAATGTATGAAAGAGATTACGAGAGGTAATTAATATGAGAAGAACGCCACAGATTATAGTTAAACAGACAGAGGAATGGCTGGATGAACGATGGAGAATTTTATGGATGGATAATCCACCAAGGCAGGCTGATCTAAGTTATTACAATGGTGCAATTAAAGCTGTAGAGTTTCTTGGATATAGTTGGAAAAGAGATGAAAACGGAAAACATACTATTATAAAGGACTGATGTAATGTTAAAACAAATAACCTTAATGAAGAAGTGTTAACTGCTATTGAACAGTTAGTAAGCAAAATTGAAAGCGAGGTTTGATAAATGGAAGAAATTACATGGACATTTTTTGTATTGGACTTTGATGACACATTTGATAATGAAGAGCCGGATAGTTTAGGATGTGCCCCATTAGTTTTTATGGTTCCAGAAAGTCAAATAGATGCTGTTAAATACTTAGCGTATGATGCTCACGATGCTTTTCATGAAGATATTGAGTGTGACACAAGTATTGGAGAATTTTTCACAAATTTTCTTGATGAAAATAAAATTCCATATATGGAAATTGGTACAATTTCATTGCCTTTTATCAAGAGAAGTTGCAATTATTTGGCTGATGATATACATATGGTATCAATCTGATAAAAGAGATATTTGGTCGGAGGTATTTTATGAAGCAGTGTTTATGGACCGGTGAAGAGCTTGAGCCATGGAGTTATAAAACCTCACTCAATAATGGAATTGCAGTTGGAATTTTTGATGGTATGTGTGGTAAAACAAAAGCATTGGTAAATGTTGAAAATTTTGATGCAGGAAAAACTTTCGATAAAAGAATCGTTATTAATAAAGAACTTGCTGAAAAATATGGATTCAAAATAGTGATTAGATAGGGGGCAGAACTATGGCAAAGAAATTTATTTATACAAAAGTACAGGATCTTGGTAAGATTGGTGATAAAACTGTTGAGATTGGTCACTACATAGTAGATGGTAAAGTAATGCCAGATAAAGTTTATATGGTAAATCACTTTACAAGAAAGAATGGAAACGAGGATAGTAAGGCAACTGCAATTTGTGCAATTGGTGAAGCAAAGGAAATTGGAAAGTTGCTTATGGAAATAAAATAGCAATTTTGTTCTGAAGAAGGGAGATTGAAAATATGAGAATAGAAAAAAGAGAAAAGACGGTATACGAAGAAATTTATATTGCAGATGATGGAACACAATTTGATACAGAGCGTCATTGTTTAAATTATGAAAAAGAAATTAAAATGCAAAAAATGAAAATAATGCAGAGAAATTAAGAGTACATGAACTTGATGATTTAATGCCATTAATTGATACCGAAACATATGAAGACCATGAGTATGTTTGGTATAAATTGGAAAGCGAAAAAGATTTTAATACTTTAAAAGAAGCATTTGAATATTCAAAAGATTTTACTGTACCAGATGGCTATCCGACATTTTATTGTGTAGAATCTTTTGGTTACGACAATATATACGCGAACGATAATGCATGGACATGCACGCTTAATGAATGTAAAGATGCTGCAGTAGAGTTTTGGGAAAGATTTGGTTACAAGCTAACATTTAAAAAGGTTGGTGATGTTAATGCAGGTACTATTTAGAAAAGATAAATATACGAATGAGGTCATTGCGTTTCTTCCTGAGATACCAGTAAACACCGGCATGATAATGAGTTATATGCACATAGGGCAGCACGATGAGGCTGCTCTTTCTTATTACTGGGATACAGTTAAAGCAAATAAGGAAGAATATAATGATCTGTATGATGAGCTATGTGAAATATACGAAGAGAAATTACGAATAAAGCAAAGGATCAATTATGATTTGTTGAGAGATTCCTGGAGGTGAAAACATGACTTTTGATGAAACAGATTTTGCAAAACGTGTCCCAAAGAAAATATTAGACCGCACAAAAGAAAATATGGAAGTATATAATATGGGTTTATATGACTCGTTTAAAGAGGCAGTAAGAGAACTTTCAAAGCCAGGAACTAAATTATGGAAAGCGTGGTACTATGATGATTTTAGAGAATATATACCATGCGTTTATATTTCGGAATATTTAAATTTTAAGAAATATCCACTGAAATATAAAGATAAATAAAACAAGAATTCTACAAGAGAATTGAGGTGAACATATGTCAAAGAGAAAATACTTAGTAACAGTAGTTGAAACATATAAACATACTTATCTTGTAAAAGCTAATTCTAAAAGTGAAGCGGAAGATATTGTTATGAGAAATTCAAATGGATGTGATAGCTGTGGACATGATTTTTGTGGAACTGATTATGTTATAAGATTACCGAAAAAGGAAGACAATTTAGATTTATATGATGTATGTGAAGATAGATGAGGTGAAGCCAAATGAACAATGTGAATGTAAGAATAAAATATAGAACAGGTAAGTATACACCAATTGATAAAAATGTAGAAGAAGTTGTTTCGTGTTCTGAGTCACAAGCAATTCATGATTTAGTTTCAAAATTTCTATATTTCAATCCAAACTATAAAATTGAAATAATTGAATCTGAAATTATAAAAAATAAAACAAGATTTTCATTGGAAGAATGGAGAAAAGATATGACCTATTTAGAATTAGCAAGAAAGATAAAGAGTGCATATAAGGAATTAAAGCAAGATGAATTATATAAATTTTACAATGTCATATGGAATAATGTCCTTGGAGAGTCAGAAATTACAGTTGAAAATGATGCTGGATTTAGAGCAATTATTATTGGTAATACATGTGGTGTAAAAAAATCAAGAGGTTATATGTATTTGTTCTATACCAATGATGACACAGAATCATTTCCGACTGTTAAAGAAATAGAACACAGATTAAAAGTAGTTGCAAATCAAGAAATTTTAACAGATAAAAATGCGGATTATTTTGATTGGGAACAGTATGGTTCTTTAGAAGCGCAGAGAAAATATTTTTCAGAAATAATTTTAAATGCAATAAAACGATGATTTGAAAGGAGGATAATATGGTTAAGGACGCAACATTTATTTCAGTTTGGGATGGTGGTTTCGAATTACTTAGCAGCTGTAAGGTAAACACAGAAACAAGAGAAGTATTTAATATTGAACAATTTGAAGATGCAGTTGACGATGATGGAGATGAGTTAGAAAACCTCATTAGAGAATATATAATTGTGAATGGTACAGAATACTGTGTTGAAAGTGCTGATTCTAAAACAGATAAAGATTATTGGTATAAATAAATTATAATATAAAGTGAATGATTGGAGTAGAATAATATACAGAGAATACAAATTTGAAAGAGCTGCTTGAAGATTATGAATTATGGCAGATTAAGTAGTCTGGAGGTGTGGTATGAAATATAAGATAGGTCAAGAAATTCCAATAGTAATTAACAGCATATTTAAGCAAGGAAAACTTGTTGATACAACTGTAATAGTTCGGAAAATCATTGGTAATATTGTTTTTGTACAGATACCCATGGAGTATGATACATACCAAAATTTATATGGTACAGAAGATCAGCTGGATAATTTGATTGAAAATAAAAGTCGTATTTGATTGGAGGAAATGTTATGACGAGAGACGAATTACGGAAAGAATTAAAATCTGGTGTGAAATTAGAGGATATATTTGAATTCACAGATGGTCAGGATTGTCTGATTTATAAAGGAAAATTTCTTCCTGGTATTATTGGAGATGATATTTGTTATATTTCTGATCTTTCTTTAGTTGATATCCCAGTTAATAAGAGTATTGTCAAAAGTTATGAAATTGATAGCGTTATGGGTCGGTGTTATACAACAAACGACTTTATAAAAGAATGCAATGGGCATGAAAATATTGCAGAAGATTTATTTAATTATGTTGATTGGCAAACTCCTGATATTAATGATTTTATGGAAGGGTACGATGATAAGGAGCAGTTTTTTAAAGAATATAGATTTCCTATGGACGATTTGTTTGTAACAGAAAAAATGAAAGATTTATTATCCAGAATTGCAGATTTAGCAGCACAGGCTTCAGATGAGGTTTATGACGATGACGATGATAATGGAACCTATGGAATTCTTTCTCTTTGTGACCAGCTATATGAGAAGATTAATAGATACTTGGAGCGTGATAGCGATGACTAAATATCAGCAAGCGAAAAATAAAATACGTGATCTGGCTGCAGATTGGCAGTCGGATTTTGAAAACAACAATTACTCCTGGTTGGAATTACTCCAATGGCAGGAGTTTTTTAGTACAAAGGCAAAACGATATGGATTGGTAAATGAATTTCGTGAGAACGGAATTATTTGAAAGGAGAAGATATAGATGAAAGAGACAATTGAGTATTTAAAAAAGGACCGGAAAGTAAATGACACTTTTATGAAAAAGCTTCAGAAAGTAGGATTTGAAATTGATTATACACGATGTGGTTATTGGAATAATGTAGAATGCGTTCGGATTGGAAGAAGCTGCATACCCTTGTATGAAACACACTTTTCTGATAATGGAAATTCAGAGTCATTAGATTATAGATATTAGAATGATGTAATTAAAGATATCTACAACGCACTTGAAAAAGAAAAGAAAAAGCAGAAGAATCAGATAAGATGGTTGACGATTTCTTTGCAAAACTTGGATTAAAGGAGGGTTAACAATGGAAATTGCAAGAATGTGGACACTGAGTACAGCGCATATTTCAAGAGAAACAGACAAATGGTTAATAGGGCAAGTAAAAGAACCGACTGAGGGATTATGCGTGTATAAAAAAACTGGTGGATATTTTGTTTATGTGCCAGATGATTTTGATTATGAAGAAATGAATCTTCCGGAAGATATTGAAACAATAATTGCTTTTGCAATTGGATGTGGAGTAGATTGGATCTGTCTTGATTCCGATGGTCCGATTGAGAATGGATTTAAAACATATGAATGGTGAGGATAAATTATGACTGAAATAGAAAAACAGAAATGTTATAAAGCAATGTGGGAAGGAATCAGGAACGGAAGAGAAGCACAAGAAGTTTTCAAGCGAACCAATATATCTGCGGTACAGATGAGGTTTGCTGATCAGAAAATTGGTTATGCTCAAGGAGTTAACCAGGCACTTGCTTACATTGGTTATAGACATCCAGATATGAAAATGTTATGGGATGTAATTTGAAAAAGGTGATTAAATGAGAGAAGAATGGGTTTGTACAGATTCAGATAGCAGTCAGTATTGTAAGATAAATTCAGATGGAACATATAGTTTCATAGAAAAGGTATGGTTAGATACTTGTAAGGGAGATCCTGGATATCCAGATAAATCATATACAGTAAAAACTGCTTTTGTCGATCTCGATGATTATACAGAGCATGAAAAGGAATGTAATATTTCCGGATATTACGATTCTATTGAATCATTAAGAGAAATTTATGATGATTATTCTGATCAGATTATTGCGGAATGTATTTTTGAAGAAATGACAGATGGCAGCGCTTCAACTACTGAAATGATGACAGAAAAAGAAGCAGATGATTATATTCAGAAATACATTTCAGAAAGATAAAATCGAGTTTTTACGGAGGTAGCAAAAATGGGAACAACAGTTGGAGATTTGCTTTCATTACAAAATGGTTCTTTTGGAACAGTAAAAATATACAATAGAAAGGAAATATTTTCAGGATCTGTTAAAAAAGCCATGGAATTATATTCTAAGTACAATGTGGTGAGCTTTGGAACAAATTGGTATGAAGATTTGTGTATATATGTAGAAATAGATTAATATAAAATCAACTTTTTATCGGAGGTGCAAAAATGTTTAGTTTTGATTGGACTGATTTTACAGAAAAAGATTTAATAGAATTGAATAAAAGTAAAAATCCAATGGTTTTGGTTTATGGATATATATACATAGAAAAAAATAACAAAAAGTATATTGCAGATATTCAATGGAGTACAGTTTCAGCATTTGGGTTTCATGGATTTTCAATTAATATATATGAATCCAACGAGTTTTATAGTCACTGTAAATGGATTAATGATATACAACTAATTAAATCTGCCAAAAATTATAAAAGATTTAAAACCAGAGTGGAAAGTGAAATTAAAAAAATGTTGGAGGGATCAAATGAAGATAGGTGACAAGGTTTGTGTAACAATGCTACCAAGTAAAGATATTAATGGAAAGGATTATGATGAAAAAGGAGCAGGTGGTGTTGTATTGAAAATAAAAGAAAATAGTACAATCATTAAATTATTTGATGGTGCCGTTATAGAGGCAGAAGGAACTGATTTTGATGAATATTAAACACAGAGGAAAGCGAAAATGAATTATAAATATGAAATTTTAATAAAAAGTGGAACAGGTCAATATTATGATTATGGTAACTGTGATTGTTTAATTAAAAAATGTGAAACGCCGTTTCTTCCGAGAATAGGCGAAACCATTCAAATTAATTTTAATAAGATAAATGAAAATACAGGAAAGAAATGTATACAATATTATAAATTCTTAGTTCGTGATATTCAGTATTGGATTAATGAGGATAAGAATGGAATCTACGTTTATGTAATCCCAATTGATGGATATAAATGCTAATGGATGAAGATTGGAGGTAAACGAAAATGGCAGAAATTACGGTATTTGATTTATGTAGTTTATATATAGAACATGATGAAGAAGTGGTTATATGGAATGTTCAGGAAGAGAAAGAAGTATTTAGAGGGGCATTTACAGAAGCTATGTATAGTAGCGAGTTTGCAGATTATGTTGTAGGTAGTTTTGGAATTGAAAATGGAATTATATGCATCAATATTGACTGATAAAATACATGTTTTGTGAGGTGTAAAATGGCAAGAAGAGAATGGACAGTAGAGGAAGAGAAATATATGAATAAGTATTATTTACGTCAACCTACCAAGCGAACTGCAAAAGCTCTTAATCGAAGTATTGAATCTGTTAGTAAAAAAGCCGTACAAATGAGAATCAATACATATTATGATGGATATTTAAGTGCTCATGTACTTGCTGAATGTTTTAGTACAAATACACAGGTAATCAAACGGTGGGTAGAAAAATTCAATCTTCCAGCAATTAAAATAAATGATTCAAAGAATAGAACTAGATATCAGATAGATCCAGAGAATTTTTGGAAATGGGCAGATGATCACCGAAACGTAATTAATTGGTCTGGCTATGATTTATGTTCAATACTTCCGGAACCACAGTGGGTAGAATTTGAACAATTAAGATATAAAACAAAACGACATTGTAGAAATTTTACTGCAAATGAAATAGTGCAGATTAAACATATGCTGCGTAGATGTATGACATATAAAGAGATAGCTGAAAAGCTTGGACGGACAGAGCGAAGTATTGAAGCAAAAGTAAGAAAAATTGCATAAGGAGTGATAAATATGATGAATTATAGACCTAAACATGGCGATATGGAACTTTGGCTAATTTGCGCCGCGACTAATGGAGATAATGATAAAATTCTCGAAATGGTTAACGAGAAAGATGGAACATATCCGGTAAAATTTGAAGTTGGTGGAGTTGAATTGGATTTTTCAGTAGTTGCAAAGAGAATTGAGGACTCTATTGATGAGCTGGTTGCATCAAAAGCACAAGAATTTCTGGATGATAAATATGAAAATTTAATTAAGGGCATAAGTGACATCCAGGAGCGAATATATGATCAGAAAGAAAAGTTTTTCAAATATAAAGATGAGTGAGGTAAATGGAAATGGATCGGCTTGATAAAGTAATGAAATATCTCCATAGTAACACAGCTCAAGGACGGACCGATGGGGATCAGCTTATTCAATTAGCATGTAATTGTATTAAATATGCAGATTTCTATACAGGACGTAGTTCAAAGAACTGGACAGCAAGGGAATTATTCGATGGTGTCTTAACAGAGGACCAGATAAAAGAAGTTTTTGATTCGGAGGTATAAAATGGATAATAAGAGAAATGGAAATAAAAAATATGTAATGATAGTAACGAGTGAAGATGATAGATACAATCCAAATGCTCCATACGATGGTGTTGGTGTACAGCTTGGATTTTTTGCAGATAACCCTTGGGAAGGCAGATTTGAATGTTGTATAGATGGAGATAGTTTTGGAGAATTATGCGAAGAAATGGAAAGAACTGATGTAGGAGGTCTTTTTTATCAGCTTTACGAGAATAAATATGGAAACCGCATTAGTTATGGTACTATCGATTATGATGCTATTCAGGATGAAATTGATGAATATGAAATTAAGAATGTAGATGATATTGATGCATCATCATATGACGTTCAGTATAGAGATGAAATACTTTTAAAAGCATATAACTTAGAATATGCAAAAATGTGTAAAAAATATTTCCAGGAAAAAATACTTAATGGTGCATTTGATGAGAAATGGAGTATTAGACCAGAAGAAAGAAGAGTTGTTGCAGATGAAATTGTCATTATTCCTGTAAACTAATGAAGAATATAAAATTGGTGTTATATTTATAAAAGGAATTTATAGATGATGCATGAATTAAGAAAACTTTATATTGATTATAATTCAATATTCCGTCCATCAAAAGA
>NZ_QUIO01000063.1:0-16660 GCF_003480145.1 Ruminococcus sp. AM42-11
AATTCTACCTTTCTGATAATCGTTACCTCCATCTGTTGATGGAAGCATTATACTACATTGGGACATTTTCCTTTATGGTATATTAGGACATTATCATAAATGGTTCATATAAAAATAAAATCATATGTTTAATGATTGACAATATATTTTTCAAGTCGTATACTATATTCACTTTCACTACAGAAAATCTCACAGGAAAATCTGTGTCCGGTCATTCGACCAGATAATTTCATAGTTGTTTTACAGTGTATAAAGGACAGGAAATAACAGATGCGCAAAAACAAATAAAAAATATACTAATACTTGAAAAACACAATTAAATTATGTATTATTATAATATAAAGTGTATTAAAAGAGTATATGCTGCGTTCTGCACACTGTTATTTCACTCAGAAGGGAGTGTGCATGAAGGAAGAAAACGCCACATCAATCGAATACTTTCGAGATTTCAGGCGAGTTGCAGACCTGATTAACGGAGTCATATTTCATGGAAAGCAAATTGTCAGAGAATGTGATCTGCAGGAGCAGAATCCGGTGCTGCATGATGTCACCAAAAAGAACGATAAAGTATCAGCAATAGAGAATACACCGGATTTGTCTGTAATGGTGACTGTTGGTAAAGGGAAGTTTCTGCTTATGATTCAGGGGCAGACAATTGAGCATTATGTAATGCCAGTGCGAGTCCTGCATGAAAAAGGAACTGATTACTATAATCAGTGGAAGAGACTCCAGAAGATACATAAAGAAGCTGGAGATTTGGAGAACGGAGAAGAATATCTTTCTGGAGCCAGGAAAAGGGATAAATTTTACCCTGTCATTCATATTGTAATATATTTTGGGAGGAAACGTTGGAAAGCAGCGAGAAAAATGGATGATTTATTTCGTACGGAAATATTTCCTGAAGAATTAAAGAGGCTGTTTGTGGAAAAATCGCTGGTGATTTTTGAAATGCGCTATTTCAAAAATGAGGAATGGTTTCAAACAGACCTGCGTCAGGTTTGCGGTTTCTTAAAAAGAACCAATGATCGAACGAAATTAAAATCATATATAGAAGAAAACCAGAAGGTTTTTTCAAATTTACCAGAAGATGCCTATGATTTTCTTGCTGTAATGGCTGGAATCCGAAACTTGCAACTGATTAAACAGAAAATACAAACCGAAGGAGGCGGATTTGACATGTGTAAAGCGATTAAAGAAATGTTGAGGGATAGTAGACAAGAAGGTCGGCAAGAAGGTCGGCAAGAAGGTTGGCAAGAAGGAAGACAAGAGGGAAGACAAGAAGGAAGACAGGAAGGTCAGGATGAAATGGCGACCTTAATCGAGAAGCTTATTTTATCCAATCGCATCAGCGAATTATTAAAAGTCACCACGGATAAGGAATATCGAAATAAACTGCTGATAGAATATGGAATTGCCTGATTGCTGTAATGCCTGTAACAACAGAATACGGAAGCGAGGGAAAGACAATTTTCTCCCTGCTTCCGTGGATATGTAGAAGATTTTAACTATAGGAATCAAGTATTAATGTGCATTCAGCATCAGAGTTGTTGCAATAGTATGCTATAGTATATCCTTTTTCTGCATTTGGTTTTACCCAGAAAAAACCTTCCCGCATTTTCACTTTCTGCCCATTTAAAAAAGTAATTTCATTAAGAATGAAGTCCTTAAAATTTTTATTATCTTCATAAGGCACCTTGTCATTATACTCCCCAGTTGAAATGAAGTCTGCCTGTATTTCCGCGTAATACGCTCTCAGGTTTGCCCAGTCAGTGGCGACTCTGGCCTTGTGGAGCTGAGAGGTGAAAATGGGAATGGAGATAGCCACGAGAACTGCAATGATTGCAACTACAATTAAAAGCTCTGCCAGCGTAAAGCCCTTTCCCCTGGTTTTCCTGTTGCCGTGTTTTCGTGCACACTTATAGAATTTCGCCATAAAAATCCCTTTCTTTGAAAATTTCTTTTGTAATTTGCCGGAATTAAACATATTTCCGGCGCCTTATCTGTTAAATCTGAGTCTAACATATTGCATGCAAATTATCTACAGTATTTCCTATATTCACAATCTTTTTCCTTTCTGGACGAAGAACAGGTTCTGGGCTATAATAGAAACAATGAAAACGCTTCAGAAACAGAAATAATAAGGAGTGCATAACGTGGAAAGACAGAAAAGGGTGGGAACTATACAGGATAGTGAATTTCATAATACAAATACAAAATGGGAAGCAGGGCGAACCCCGCAAATATCTGTGATCATGCCCGTATATAATGGTGAGAAATACATCGCCCAGGCAGTGCAGTCTGTTTATGCGCAGAATATTCCCTTGGAGCTGATTGTCATTGATGACGGCTCTGTTGATGGAACCTGGGAAGCTCTCATTCCCTGGGAAAACAGACCGGATTTTGTTTATATAAAAAATGAGCGCAATCTCGGTGCTGCCGGTTCCCGTAACCGTGGTGTGTCTGTTGCGAAAGGCAGATATGTGGCATTTCTGGATGCGGATGACTGGTGGGAAGAGGGAAAGCTAGCGGCACAGCTGGCTGCTCTTGAAATGACCGGTGATGTAATCTGCTCCACAGGACGTGATCTCATGAATCCGGACGGAACCTTCACAGGCAAGTATATCTCGGTTAAATCCAGGCTGGACTATCATGAACTTCTGAAACACAACAGCATTAACTGTTCTTCCGTCCTGATTCTCCGTGAGGTGGCGCTGGAATTTCCCATGGAGCATGATGACAGCCATGAGGATTATATTACCTGGCTGCAAGTGGTGCGAAAATACGGACATGCCACAGGAATTAATAAGCCCTATCTGAAATATCGTCTGTCCCAGGGCGGAAAGTCAAGAAACAAAGCCAAATCTGCCATCATGACCTATCAGGTGTACCGTTACGTTGGCTATGGACCGCTGAGAAGTGCCTGTTTCTTTTTGTCCTATGCACTTCACGGAATCTGGAAATATCGTTAAAGTATCAATGGGGCTCTCCCATTTTCCTGCGCCATTGCAGGGGAGAGCATCCCGCCTGTTTCCTGAAATATCTGCTGAAATGGGAAAAATCTGAAAATCCGCACATCTGCGCAATCTGCTGGACAGTCAGTGCTTCATTTGTCAGCAGGTTCTTTGCCTTATCCATACGGATCTGAAGCAAATCTGCATGAGGGGTACTCTGGAAAAATTTCTGATAGCAGGAATAGAACTGGCTTTTTTCCAGGCTGACCGTTTTACAAAGCTCTGTGGTGTCCCATGGCTTAGCGTAGTTCGTGAGCATTTCCAGCCGAAGCTTTCGAAATGCAGAATAAAGATTGTCTCCTTCTGTTCCACTTCCATGTATCTGATGGCTTTTAAGTCCCCTTGCAATCGTAATCATAAGCTGCTGAAAGAGAGTATACTCGTATTCATCGGAAAATAAATCATTTGCTATATGTTCTTTGTGAAGGAGCCGGATGCAGGCATCGATCTCTTCACAGTTTCCCGGATAAAAAACAGTGTTAAGTGGGATTCCATACTGTTTTTTCAGATCTGCCTTACAGGAAAAATGAAGGTAGCTGTTCCGGAACCTGTGAACAGCCTTATAATGCTGCTCATACCCGGGAGCATAGAGAATACACGCATTTTCCCCGGAAATACTGAGCTTTTTATCCAGATAAACCTTCATGGGTGTCTTAAAAAGCAAAAACAGATAGTCTCCGCTTCCGTTGGGGCGGTAGATCTGATCATAATCAGGGTTTGAATAGTTGTATTCGCAGAACTGAATGGAAAAATCCCTGTCTGCAGCTTCGTAAAAATCCATGGTCCGGACTCCTTTCACCATTTTTTTTACTGTAATCATTATCGGAAAAAAAGTCAACTATATCGGAAGAAAAAAACTGGTAAAAAAATCGTATGCTATTAAAATAATAGATACATAAAGAGCAGAAAAATGCCATACAACTGGCACCATATAAGGAGGACACCATGAAAAAAGCACAGATCATCATCGATAAATATTTCCTCACCGGCAAGGTGGATAAGCGGATTTTCGGTTCTTTTATTGAACAGCTGGGACGTGCTGTTTATGAAGGAATCTATCAGGAGGGCAGTCCGCTGTCTGACGAGCAGGGCTTTCGTAAAGATACTCTGGAATTGGTAAGGGAGCTTCAGGTTCCGATTGTCCGTTATCCGGGAGGCAACTTTGTTTCCGGTTTTAAATGGGAAGACAGTGTTGGACCGAAGGAGCTAAGACCTGCCAGACCGGAACTTGCCTGGGGTGTGATCGAGAACAATCACTTTGGCCTGGACGAGTTCGTGGACTGGGCGAAGAAAGCAGACACAGATATTATGATGGCAGTGAATCTTGGAACAAGAGGACCGGAGGAAGCCAGAAATCTTCTGGAATACTGTAATTTTAAGGGCGGTACCTATTACAGCGACATGCGCAAGACCAACGGCCATGCAGAGCCGCATAACATTAAGACCTGGTGCCTAGGAAATGAAATGGATGGTCCATGCAGATGGGACATAAGACTGCATATGAATATGGAAGAACTGCAGCGGAGACTTCCCGCATTATGAAAATGCTGGATCCGGAGATTGAGACTGTTGCCTGCGGAAGCTCCAATCTGATGATGCCGACATTTGGAGATTGGGAGTACACGGTTCTGGACGAATGTTACGATCTGGTGGATTACATGTCCCTTCACCAGTATTACGGCAATGCTGCTGATGACACCCCTGATTTTCTTGCAAATTCCAAAGGGATGGATGACTTTATTTCCGGAGTAGTCAGCATCTGCGACGCTGTCCGTGCGAAAAAGCATGGCAAAAAGCGCATTAATCTTTCCTTTGATGAGTGGAATGTGTGGTATCACAGCAATGCGGCCGACGAGAAATTGGAAAAATGGGGACAGGCTCCACATCAGCTTGAGGATATTTATAATTTCGAAGATGCCCTTCTGGTTGGAAGCATGCTGATCACTTTACTTCGCCATGCAGACCGTGTGAAAATGGCATGCCTGGCACAGCTGGTAAATGTAATCGCGCCGATCATGACCTCCGATAAAGGTGCATGGCGCCAGACTATCTTTTATCCATATATGTACACAAGCATTTTTGGAAGAGGAACTGTGTTGAATACACAGGTACTGGCTCCGGTATACGACAGCAGGAATTACTGTGACGTTTCGTATCTGGATTCTGTGTGCGTATGGAATGAGGAGAAAGATACTCTTACAATTTTTGCAGTGAATAAAAGTCTTGAGGAAGATCTGGAGATAAGCTGCGATTTGCGCCAGTTTGAAAGCTATCAGGTGAAAGAACATATTGTACTTACTGATGACGATATGAAAGCTGTAAATACAGAAGCGGATCCCGAAAAGGTTGTGCCTGTGAAATCCGCTGCAAGCCGGATTGACGGCGGTAAATTAAGTACTGTGCTTGGAAAACACAGCTGGAATATGATCCGTCTTGCTAAGTAGTCCGGGATAAATATTTGCAGATGCTGTGTTAGAGCGCGTTTGAAAAATCATTCCTGCAATCTGCACGCCCCACTTTGTGGTATATTTTGCCCGAATTCAGCTGTGTAGTTTGCTGAAATGTTTTCATCTGGGCAAAATGTCCCGCACATTCTGCAAATCGTTTTTGGGGAAGCGTGCACATTGTTGTCATGAAATAAAAAAGTCAGAGATTTCGTAACCTGCATGAATCATACGAAATCTCTGACTATATAATTACCAATGCTTCCTACTTCTGCAGATCCGCCTTAATCTGCGTAGTAGAAATCTCAGGTGTCCTCGGAAGGTACACCACGTCACAGTAAGGCTTCAGAAAGTCAAACTTCCCTTCCCAATCGTCACCCATAACAAAGGTATCTACGTGGTATTCTTTAATATCACTTACCTTCTGCTCCCAGTTCTCCTCCGGAATTACCAGATCTACGTAGCGGATGGCTTCCAGCAGGGATTTCCTTTTTTCATAAGAGAAATAGCATTTTTTATGCTTCTCGTTCCAGTTAAATTCATCTGTAGATAAAGCTACGATCAGGTAGTCGCCATAAGCTTTCGCCCTGCGCAGCAGATTAATGTGCCCATAGTGAAGTAAATCAAAGGTACCGTAAGTAATCACTCGTTTCATGAATTGTGTGCCTTTCATAAAGAAATCTGAAAATAGTCTTGCCGGAATGGTTCCAGGCGATTTACATAGGACTATTTTACCACAGTCCAGGTAGAAAGGAAACATAAGATTATTTATCGGGAGTATTGTGCATTGCGAAGCGCGTTATTGTGAATGGAGTGAACAGTAAACAAGAAGTAAACAGTTACCCTTTATCCATGTTGTAAAAGGTATGTTTTAATGTTAAGATGGAACAATAACAGTGCAGATGTGAGCGGTAACGTGAAAACATCTGCAGGCTGCCGGAAACGAAAAAAGGCAGCGGATGAATAAAAGGAAGAGGAAAATAAGTATGAATGTATTTGACATTCTGGGGCCGGTTATGATCGGACCGTCCAGCTCACATACTGCGGGAGCAGCCCGGATCGGTCTGATGACAAGGGCTCTTCTTGGAAAAACTCCGGTGAAAGCGCACATATTTTTGCATGGTTCTTTTGCGAAAACCTATAAGGGACACGGCACGGATAAGGCTCTTGTAGCGGGAATACTGGGAATGCAGACAGATGATGAGCGTATCCGCTTTTCACTTGATGTGGCGAAAAAGGAGGGACTGGAAATTCAGATTGAGACTGGTGAACTGGAGAATACGCACCCGAATACTGCGGAGATCACTTTGACTGCAGCAGACGGGGAAAAGGTGTCTCTTCGGGGCAGCAGTATTGGCGGGGGGAATATCCTGATCACCCGGGTGAATGGAATGGAGGTTGCCCTTACCGGGCAGAATCCTGCTTTGATCGTGCTTCACAAGGATGCACCAGGGACGATTGCTGCAGTTACAGAGCTGATGGCAGAGTATGGGGTGAATATCTGCAATTTCCACCTGGCGCGTGAGACCAAGGGTGGTCTGGCGGTAATGACTATCGAGAGCGACAGCCACTTTGTTCCGGAACTCAATGAGAAGATTAACCGGCTGGAGAATATATATTCCAGTACGATGTTAGAGCGTGTTTAAAAAATCATTCCCGCAATCTGCACGCCCCATTTTGCGGGAGATTTCACCCCACAAAAAATACAATAAAGGAGAATTCACTGTGGATTTAAACTACCACTCAATGGAATCCCTGCTGGAGGCAGCGAAGGAGAACAACTGTCGTCTGTCCGCGCTGGTTCTGGAGCAGCAGGCGGAGCAGATGGAACTGCCGAAGCAGGAAATATATGAAAAAATGAGGGAAAACTATCGGGTTATGGCATCCTGTATCCAACCTGGCAGCGCCCCGGATCTGAAAAGCACAAGCGGTCTCACTGGTGGAGATGCCTATCGCATGCGTACTGCTGTAGAGCAAGGGAAAAATCTTACAGGCCCCCTTCTTGGAGGAGCCTCTATCGTGCACTTGCAGTATCAGAACTGAACGCTCCATGGGAAGAATCGTAGCAGCGCCTACAGCAGGAAGCTGCGGCATTGTACCGGCAGCCGTACTCACCATGCAGGAGCAGTACCAGCTTACAGAAGAGGAATGCGTCATGTCCCTTTTCACAGCATCTGCAGTGGGAATGGTAATTGCCAATAATGCGTCACTTGCAGGAGCGCAGGGAGGCTGTCAAGCTGAGTGTGGTTCTGCATCTGCCATGGCAGCGGCGGCAATTGTGGAACTTGCCGGCGGCACACCTGATATGATCCAGTCGGCAGTAGCCACTGCTCTAAAAAATATTCTGGGTCTTGTATGTGACCCTGTTGCGGGGCTGGTTGAAATTCCATGCATTAAGAGAAATGCATCAGGCGTAGCAGGGGCATTTGTGGCAGCAGAACTGGCTCTGGCCGGAATCCGAAGTGCAATTCCGGCTGACGAGGTGATCTGGACTATGAAAAAGGTAGGAGATGTGATGCCCACTGCCCTTAAAGAAACAGCAGAGGGTGGCCTGGCGGCAACACCTACAGGGCGCAAACTGCACCAGCAGGTTTTTGGAGAAATGAAATAGTATATTATTGCGATTCATCGGCAACATAAAACCACAGGAAAATATTTCAAAACACGTTAAAATATTAAAAAGTTATTCCAAAAACCACAAAAATATGTTATCCTTTATTCATAAAACTGACATGTCTGAAAAATAATTAAGTCAGAGTATAAAGGTGGCTAAAATGAGCAAGAATACGAAGGAACAGGAAATCCCATATTCCTACCTTGTGGATAATATAAAAATATTTTTGATTTTTCTGGTGGTTTTTAATCATATCATTGCATTCCAGCTGGTTAAAGCAGATCAGGTTGTGCGTTTTGTGTGGTATGGAATTACCATATTTCATATGCCGGCGTTCATATTTATTTCCGGTTATCTGTCCAAGAAGCCTCAGGATGTGATGAAGAATGTTAAGAATTTATTGATTCCATATATTCTGGGTTATACACTTACCTGGGCAGTGCAGATCTGGCTGGGAAATAAAATGGATTATGAACTGCTCCGTCCTTCCGGAACCGTTATGTGGTATGTGCTTGCGTTGTTTGCATACCGTCTGACCATAGAAGCATTTGGAAAAATAAGGTTTATTGTACCTCTCAGCATTATTTTTGCGCTGTGGGCAGGAACCAGAATGGAATTCAGTACATTTTTATCAGCTTCAAGAATTGTGGTATTTTTCCCGTTTTTTGTGGCAGGATATTTATGGAAGAGTGAATACACCAAGGTGATCCGCAAATTTAAAGGCAAGATCGTGGTTGCACTTTTCGTGATCATTCTGCTGTTTGTGGCGACCAATTATATGATCGGAAATAATATTCCGGTAGACCTTTTCCGAGGCAATCATTCCTATCTTGCAAGTGGAATGGACAATGTGGAGGGAATGGTAGTCAGAGGAATGATGTATCTGATTTCCTTTACGGTTATTTTTGCATTGCTGGTGCTGATGCCAGATAAACGCCATCCATTTATTTTCCTGGGAAGAAACACAATGGGAATTTACTTTTTCCATTATCCCATCATGATTCTGATGAACGGACTTATGATTCTGAATATTCCGCAGCTGATGAATGTCTGGGCATTGTTCGGAGTGTCGCTGCTGTTTGTACTGATACTTGGAAGCCTTCCTGTAGACTGGATCTACACTAACATTATGGGACTGATCACATTTATTCTTTTCAAACGTGAGAAGAAGGTGGAGGATGAAGGCCTGGAAGACGAATACGATAATGAAGAGGAAGACCGGTTCGCAGTACTGGCACAGCGTAGAATGGCTATTGAAGAGCTGGCCGCTACATGGGATACATCGTTTGATACAGAAGAGAAAGAGGAGCATGAAGAAGGACAGTCCTGAGGGATTGTCTTTCTTTGTATCGGAAAGGGACTACTGTGAGCAGAAATTTTGTTCATATTTTTTCACAGGCAGATGTTCTTTCATAATGACTTACTATGCAAATTGTGTTATACTAAATGTATTTAGTGATTGCTGTTTGCAAAACATACAGGAGAAATTAATGCAGAATCTTTTGGTGAATGAGTGGTGGATTGCGAATAGTAATTTTTTTGCGGTAATCCTTACGCGCGCCTGGGAAACGCGCTGAATGATATGGGTTTCGAATTTTGACAGGGAGTATTTTTCAGGGGAAAACACTATGAAAAAAGTAATCACTTACGGAACTTTTGACCTGTTCCACGAGGGACATTATAATATTTTAAAAAGAGCGAAAGCATTGGGCGATTATCTGATCGTGGGCGTGACCAGCGAGAGCTACGATATTGAGCGTGGTAAGCTGAACGTGCGGGACAGCCTTCTGAAAAGGATTGAGAATGTACGCCGTACCGGTTTTGCAGATGAGATCATCATCGAGGAGTACCAGGGGCAGAAGCTCAGCGATATCATCAAGTATAAGGTAGACCTTCTGGTACTTGGTTCTGACTGGCGCGGCAAATTTGACTACCTTAAGAATTACTGTGATGTGGTGTATCTGGAGCGTACCAAGAATATTTCCAGCACCAAGCTGCGCGGTGAGGGAACCACTTACACCGTGGGTGTAGTTACAGATAATGACCAGGATAATGGGATTGTGTGGGAAACGAAATATGTCAGCGGTCTTCATGTGGAGTGCGTTTTTTCTGAGAATGCAGAGGCAGCGGAGTCGTTTTGTGACAAATATGAATTGGATTCCTACTACAGCGTGGAGGCAGATAATGGGGAATGGCAGCAGGGATTTGACTGCTTTTTGTCCCAGGTAGACATAGTTTATATCAAAACCGAGCAGCCTAAGAGGGAGAAATACATCCGCAGATCCCTGGAACTTGGAAAATATGTGATAAGTGATGCGCCTATGACAGAGAATAAGGAGAAGCTGAAGGATCTGTTTGCACTTGCAGCAGCCCGTCATGTACTTCTTGTGGAGAAAATAAATCTGGTGTATCTGCGGGCCTTTAACCAGCTTGTCTGGCAGACACACAGCGCCTTGGTGGGCGATATTGTGTGTGTGAAATGCTCTATTTCCCAGGACCATTTCGAAGGAGGAAGAAGTTTTTCCGAAACTGCAGTTCTGCCTTTGTGTGCTATTATCAAGATACTGGGCAGAAATTACCAGGAAGTGAATTCCAATGTGGTGAAGGACAGATCTGGAAACTGCATTTACGACATGATCACCATGAAATATCAGGATGCTCTTGCCACAATCGAGATTGGCACCACAGTAGATGTGGAGGATGAATTTGTTGTGATCGGTACGAAAGGCCGTGTGACCATCCCGGGAGACTGGTGGAACACAGGATATTTTGAGGCAAAGATAGACGACAGCAAGGGACTGAAGCGGTACTGCTTTAACTTCGAAGGCAATGGCCTCCGTTACCTTTTGCAGGAGCTGCTTATTATGATCAGTGATGAGAGAACGGAATGTACCAGACTTTTTAATGAGGAATCAGAGACTCTGGCAGACATTCTGGAAATCATAAACCAGAGAGGATAACCAATGACAGAGAAACAGGAACATCTGCTGCAGCTTTTCCGTGAGCTGGATGAGATCTGTAAAAAGAATAATCTGAGATATGTGATGGCGGGAGGAACAGCCATCGGTGTTGTGCGAAACGAGGGATTTATTCCCTGGGATGATGATGTGGACATCTATATGCCCAGAGATGACTGGAACAAACTGGTGGAAATTTCCGGATCCGTGCTTCCGGAGCACCGCGCCCTTCAGTGTGTGGACGTAGACCGCAGCTATACCAATACTTTTCCAAGGTATGTTGCTACGGACAGCTGCGCCCTTCACAAGCATCAGATTATCGGCAGGGACAGTGCCGGTGAGATCATCGATGTGCTCACCCTGGATCCCATTCCCGCAGATGATAAGGAATATGAGAAATACAGAACTCATATGATGATCTACTCTGAGCTGGTAAATATGGTAGTTGTATATGGTGCCCGCTGGGAAATTCCGGTGACTGCCTATCTGCGCTGGCTTTTTTCCTATACATTTCTGGGGAAAGACCGCACATTGAAGAAACTGGAGAAGATCATGTATTCCTATAAGGAAGAGGATTGTCCGCGCTATGCAATGCGCTGGGGCGGCTGTCCGTTCCTTTTTGATAAGGACATGATGTTTCCTGTGAAATATATGAGCTTTGAAAATACAAAGGTAATGGTGCCGCACAGAATGAGTGACTATCTGATCTGGCATTACGGAGATGAATGGTCCTATATTCCACCCCATGGGGAAAGAGAATCCCATGATGCGGTTACGGTAGAGGGAATTACCTATAAAGAGCTTCGGGATGATTATCTGCCGGGAATCCGCAAGGGCAGGCTTCGCAGAGATTCCATCTGGCGCAAGATATATTCTCTTGCAGGCGCGAAGCGGAACCACCGTCTTCAGTATAAGCGCAATCTTCTGCTGGCAAAAAGTACGGTGATGGATCTGGAGGCGCGCATTTCAGAAAGCAGACACAGCCTGAAGAAATTGGTAGAAAAGCGTGACTTTTCCCAATTAAATGAAATCTTTACAAAATATTACCAGGTCCAGCTGAGCTCTGCGTTTATCGGCAGGGAGGATTTTGGAGGAATCTATGCTTTTTATCATCCTGTTTTGCTGGAAGTCAGCGATGTGACCTTTTATGCGGCAATGTTGACGTTGGTTTATACAGAACGGATCGGGAAAGCATGGAGAATGCTGGTGGTGAAAGAGCAGACCGGTACATTCCCTTCTGAACTGGCCCAGTTGAAATCTGATATTGAACTGTTTCGAAGAGCAGTCTGCGATTATGAATTTAAGCGTTATCAGGAAGCGGAGGATACAATGGTGCCGCTGATGGAACGGTATCCGGAAGTGCCGGGATTTGTGAAATTTAAGAGCCGTTTTCTTATGGAACGCGCCCGCAATGGAATTGATATGGTGGAAGCGGAGCTTTATATTGATGAGCACTGCGGCTTTTCCCGGAGGACGGGTATTTCCTGAAGTACCAGGGAGAACTGCTCTGGATGAAGGGCAAATGTGCGGATGCTCTGGAAGTTTTTGCAGATGCCCGTGAGAAAACAAATAATGGAATTACCCAACTGGAGTTGGATAAGTTTTTGAATCCTTATGGCAGGGAGACGGTGAAGACTTGTCAGCAGCTTCTGGATGTTGGACAGAAGGATGGGGCGATGAAGCTTATGGCTTTGTGGTACAGACTTCTGCCGGAGAATCCTTCTGTGCGGGAATATTATTATCTGGCCCGCGCAAGTGTTGCGAAAAAGCGTTCTGAGGTGGAAGAACTGATCGGGGAAATTCTAAAGCGCATTGATGCAGAGCGTGCAGAGAGCCCAGGTGAGAACAATGACATCCAGATCTATAAGCGTGCACTGACAAAAGCATGGGAGCGCCTGGGCTATCCAGGTGAGCTGGCAAGGGTTCGCACAGATCTGGTTTACACCAGTGAGGCGGATGATCTGGAATGGCTGGCAGAACGTGCCAAGGACGGACAGATCCGCAAGGAAAAACGAGCCCAGGTGTACAAGGTAATTGGAGATGTGAGAAGAAAACAGGGACAGACGGAGGCTGCGTTCCAGAACTATCTGGAGGCACTGCGGCAGAATGGAAGCGGTTTTGTGCGAACGGAGCTTTCCAGAATATTTCTCACAGATCTGTATGAAGGAAGTAAGAGAGCAGCTGTATATGCAAAAGCCGGAGATGCTTCTGAGTTTTTGAATCAGTGGCTTGGAAAGTATGGAAGTATAGAAGAGATACAGCAGCTTGTGAAAGAATGCTTGTGACACACATCTCGCAGAAAGCCTTTTTCAAACAGGCGTTGGTAACAGTGTGATCACTATGAACAGACAGATGGGAGCAGACATAGCTTGAACAGAGAAATAAAAGAAGTTGTAAAGCTTCTGGCCGAAATAGATAAAATATGTAAAAGAGAAGGAATTCCTTATTATCTGGGACCACAGCTTACTTTGTGCTGTGTTACCGGGCAGGAGATCACCAGCCTCATGCAGGTGTGGTCTATATGCGGACTGCGGATATGGAGCGCTTTCGTCTGGCTGTAGAGAAGGAGACTCCGGATGGCAGAATTGTAGAATCCATGAATAACAATAAGCGTTTTTATGGATTTTTCCTTCGCTATACAGATCTGGATACGTTGTGCTTCCGGCTGAATGAAGGCAGGAACTACAAATACCCGGGTATGGGAGTGGATATTCTGCCCCTGCGTGGAAAACAGCGTTCCAGACTCGCTCATTTGTGGACAAGAGCCCAGGAAGTGGGATGGAATGAGCTGGCTGATTATTATGGAGACCGAAAAGGCAGGAAAAAGGCAATCTGCCGTTTTGTCATGAGGCTTCGCCTGGTCACAGGACGTGCCCGTCTGGGAAAAAGCCTTTACCGCATGCTCTGTAAAAGGATGAATGTGGAGGATACCCAGGAATATGTAGTTCGCCTGAAGAAAAAGGCAGTGTATTTTCCAAGGGAAATTTTTGATGAGACAGAAACTGTGGTGATCGATGGCAGGAAGTTTCCGGTGCCGGGAGATACTTATACGTATCTTCAGAAGTATTATGGGGAAGACTACCAGGAGAAGGTTCTGGATAATTATACAGTGAAGCTGTCGGAAATGGTCAGTGCCAGGATCCGATTCGAGGATTATTTTCAGGAAGTGGGAAGTCAGAAGAGCCTGATCCGGAAGCGAAGCCATGCCCGACGAAAGCAGGGACATGCCAACCAGAAAAAGGAATATCTGAACTGGAGCTGGAATTATGTGAAATTCTGTGCATCCAAGATTGAATTGGAGAAATATTATCTGGATAACAAAGAGTATATTATAAATCTTTATAAGAATAAAGATTATCCGGCTTTGGAAAAAGTTTTTGTCCCATATACAAAGGCTATGGTGAAGAGCCTTAAGAATGACGAGGTGTTTATTCCGGATGAGGAGCTTCAGCATATTTATCTGGATATGTTGGGGGTAGCAGGAAGGACAAATTTGAAAAAAAAGGTGGAGAAATTCTGGAAATGAAAGTAACGGATTATATTGTTGAGTTTTTACAGAGAAAAGGGATTCATGATTTCTTTGGATACCAGGGAACCATGATCGCCCATCTGGTTGATTCTATAGAGAAAAATCCTCATACCAGAAGCCATTCCAGCTATCATGAGCAGGGAGCGGCTTTTGCAGCATGTGGATATGCCCAGGCGGGGGAACGGTGTGCATGTGCTTATGCGACCAGCGGCCCGGGTGCTGCGAATCTGATTTCAGGAATCGCAGATGCTTATTTTGATTCTCTTCCGGTTGTTTTTCTTACTGGTCAGCTGAATACTTATGAGTATTCCGGCATCCCGGGACTTCGGCAGCAGGGCTTTCAGGAGATTGATATTGTTGCCATGGCGAAGCCTGTGACCAAGTATGCAGTACAGATCCGGGAGGACGAGGATATTGTAAAAGAACTGAATAAAGCTTATCATATTGCGAATTCTGGCCGGAAGGGGCCGGTATTGATTGATCTTCCTATGAATATACAGCGGGGGGATGTAAAAAATCCGGTTTATGACGTAAGTCTGGATGAGATGGGATTTGGTGCAGCTTGCGAGAGCAGCATGGAAGCAACTGCAAACAGCTGCGGAGCAGCAGGCGTGGACATGGCAATGAAGCCGGACGACAGTGGAGTGTTAGAGTCTGCAAAAACGGTAGACTGTGAAATATCAGCTTGTGCTGTTTCTGCAGCAGATGCAATCCGTGAAGCTCTGGATAAAGCACAGCGTCCCGTAATCATGTTAGGACATGGAGTCAGCGACAAAGCAGTTCGCGACCAGTTATTTACTCTGGCACGTCAGTGGAAAATCCCGGTGATCACAAGCGTATTGGAAATGTCAGCACTACCGTGGGACGACCCGCTGAATTTTGGATGCATCGGAGGCGCTTACGGACATCGCTATGCCAATATGATCGCCAATGCGAAAAGTGACTTGCTGATTTGTCTTGGCATTTCCCTTTGCACCCGTCAGATTGGTACGAAAGTTCATGAGTTCGCGAAAAATGCGAAAATCATCCGCGTTGATATTGATAAATATAATTTACAGCGAAATATCCACGAAAATGGAATTGATGAAATGAAATTCTGTGCAGATGCTGCCGAGGTGATTCGGGCAATGGCAGAAAATGCGGAAAGTGCAGAATCTGATGGCTCGACGGTTTATGATTTCAGTGAATGGCTGGCTGTGTGCGCCGATATAAAGAAATCTTTGCGCGCAGTAGATGATTCCACCCCGGAACGTTATCCGAACCGTATGATCGCAGCTTTAAGCGACGCTCTTGCAGACACTTCCGCAGTGGCAGTTGACGTAGGACAGCATATGGTATGGAGCTACCAGTCCTTCCACAACCAGAAAGACCAGAAGCTTCTTTTCTCCGGCGGACACGGAGCAATGGGCTATGCTCTTCCAGCAGCAATCGGAGCTTATTACGCCACCGGAAAGCCAGTAGCCTGCATTTGCGGTGACGGCGCATTCCAGATGAACATTCAGGAACTGGAGTGGGTCAAGCGTGAGAATCTTCCTATTACCATGATGGTAATGAACAACCACGCCCTGGGAATGATCCGCCACCTCCAGCGCGACTACTTTGAGCAGGTCTATGCTGATACCTCAGAAGGCAGCGGCTTCTCGTCCTGCAACTTCGCAGAGGTAGCCAAAGCTTATGGAATCAGCAGTGCCTGTATGGAAGCCAATGAGGTTGTTGAAAAAGCGGCAGACTTTTTACATGGCACCGAAGCGCCGAAACTCCTTGAAATTCGCCTGGAGCCCGGCACCTTCGCTTATCCCAAGACCTGCCTGGGCGAACCCATCCACAACCAGCAGCCGTATATCCCGAGGACGTCTACGACAGACTGATGGATTTATAAAAAATAAATTTATAAGAACCGGGCTATTTTCAATAACACATTGAAAGTATGACCTGGTTCTTGTTATCATAGAGAATAACGAAATTGTTATTTAGTTGATTAAAAGTTCTTTAATGCGGACGCATTTGGACAATGTGTATTACTCACTCGCCGGCGCAACGCTCCAGCGAACTAATCGCTAACTGCGACTAATGCGTTCGGGAGAGCCCTCACGCATAAGTCTACG